>NZ_JBWLUT010000095.1:0-18930 GCF_056504575.1 Blautia sp. CGZ-1-C1 | reverse complement strand
CCACTTTCTGTATTTCCATCGGTAGACTGCCAGATCGTATAGGAATACCTCGCTCTGTCTGGTGCCTGAATCGTATCGCCATATCTGGCGATCCACACGTCAAGGCCAGAAAGCATACTCCAGTCTATAAAATTATCATACCAGTATGTATTACAGTAGATAATCGGATAATATCCGGCACGGCGGACCTCATTGCAAAAAGCCAGAGCCATTTCGGATACAGTCTTTTTTGACAGTTTCTGAATTTTCGAATCTTCCAGATCATAAGCTACAGGATAGGAAACCTTATACCCCTTCATCTTATTGATAGCCAGCTGTGCCTCTTTTAATGCCCCTGCTGTATTCTTCGCCGTACTATATACATAAGTTCCTACAGGCACACCGGCAAGCTCCGCCTGCTCCATGTTATAATCATATTTTTTATCCATATAATTCAGTCCATAGGAAATACGTACAAACGCATAATCAACATCAGAACTCTTAACTTTTTCCCAGTTGATTTTTCCCTGCCACTCTGATACATCAATTCCTCTGGTAATCGCACCTGGAATAGGCTTGCCGCTTCCGTTATAGCAGACACCATTGATTTTCTTCCATGCATTCTTATTTACCGTTGCTCTTGCCACAGAAGCTGCACTGAATGTTTCTACAGAAGATTCAAATCGCTCTGAAGCAACTGTCTGTCTTCTGTCATAGTGCATCGTTGCCATAACTGACTGTGCCGGCTGCATTCCGCACAGAAATATTGCCATAAAACCAATTGCCAGCTTTTTACCCCTGCATCCCCGCTTATTGAATAACTTTTTCTTCATCTGATTACCTCTCAATTAAAAATGGCTTCATGCCATTATTCTTAACTCATATGAGATAATAATAACATGAAACCATTTTTTCGTAAAGATTTTGTCATAAAATGTTATCATTTCTGTTCTATTACTGTTCACATGTGTGAATACCAATACTTTTTATATTACATAGCAGTCATAGCGGATTGCTTTCCCCTTTAGTATGTATGACGGTTCCGACTATCAAGATATACACTTTTCAGAGCGTGAAATGTTTACAATAATCTTGGATGGGCTGGCCTTGACAGCCGCATCAAAGAGATCTTTTTCTTCCGAACACGGAGGTTCCAGTTTCTGGATTAACTGAAGCTTTTTGTTGATCAGACCGGACTTCTGTCTTTCAGGAAACATAGGATCCAGTAAATCACGTCCATCGGATCCATAAGTTTCGCCAGACATTCTACACTGTCACCTTCTACCAGTTTCATTCTGGCTACAATATCTTTTAATACCGGGTGCTTCTTTGCCCGGCGGAGTGCATCCTTCAAAGAGCAGCAATCACCGGATTCTGTTCATAGATCTCAATCCCTGATATCCATACGCTGCCAAAAGAAAACCATCCTCTCCCATGCCAGCGGTAGCATCAATTGCCTTCAAATTCTCCCCGTCAGACTTAGCTGCACGCACCAGCATTTCATGAGAAAGTCTTCCATTTGTAACTCTGTGGAGCATATTCTCAAAATCTCCCTGATAAGTCAGGCCATATCCTGTCAGAGATACACCATTGGCATCAAACATTACCGTCAGATGCTCTCCCGGTTTCTCCACGATCGGCACATTATTTTTCCTGGCAAAAGACTCTGCCATTTCTCTCTGTCCGCCCTTACCTGAACAGACAACTATTTTATCATTCAAACTTAGTCACTCCATTTTCTTTACGCTTTATTTTTGTAAAACACATTACTTTGAAATTCAACCCACCATCTCTAAAGAGTTTCTTTGCGTTTATCAAATATCTTTTCGCTTCCTGTATTATCTAACAACATTATAAAAATGGCTTCATACTATCAAATCTTTCAATTTAGATAATGATAACATGAAACCATTTTAGTGTAGTATAAAGCAACACTATATACTTATATTTACGTATTCTACAGTTACACTCTTAGCCAAGCTCCTCGGTTTATCCACATCCAGGCCCTTAGCTACACTGACATAATATCCTAACAGCTGTAACGGAATAACCGCAAGTGATGTTACGGCAAAGTGCGGATCTCGTTTTCGGGATGTAGACTGTGAAGTCTGCAGTGTCTTCTATATTGTAGTGGCCGTATGTGGTAAGTCCCATCAGGTATGCACCACGACTCTTGCACTCTACCATATTGGAGACTGTTTTTTCATAGAGATGATTCTGGGTGAGAACACCGATCACCAGAGTTCCATCTTCAATGAGAGAAATCGTTCCATGTTTCAGTTCGCCGGCTGCGTAGGCTTCTGTGTGTACATAGCTGACTTCTTTCATCTTCAGGCTTCCTTCCATGCTGATTGCATAGTCAATTCCACGACCAATGAAGAAGGCGTCTTTTGCATTCGCCTGTTTAGCGGCAAACCACTGGATACGTTCCTTATCATCTTCGATGATCTTGGAAATTTTATCCGGAAGTGTCTGCAATTCTGCGATAAGTTCCTGGTATTTCTCCTCTGTAATCTGCTCTCTGACCTTGGCAAACTGTACTGCCAACGCGTAAGATGCGATAAGCTGGGTACTGTATGCTTTTGTTGTTGCCACGGAAATCTCAGGTCCAGCCAATGTATAAAATACATTATCCGCCTCTGGCAATGGAAGATCCTACCACATTAACGATTCCAAGAGTACGGATGCCTCTCTGTTTTGCTTCTCTAAGTGCTGCCAGGCTATCTGCTGTCTCACCTGACTGACTGACAATAACCACAAGTCCGTTCGGATCCAGAATTGGATTTCTGTAACGGAACTCAGATGCAAGTTCTACGCGAACCGGAATTCTGGCAAGGTCTTCAATCACATACTGAGCCGCCATTCCTACATGATAAGCGGAACCGCATGCTACGATATAAATCTGGCTGATTGTGCGAATGTCTTCTTCAGTAAGACCTACTTCTGTAAGGTCAATCTGATCATCTTTGAGCACAGAATTTAATGTATCGCGCACTGCCTTTGGCTGTTCGTGAATTTCTTTCATCATGAAATGCTCAAAGCCCGCTTTCTCTGCTGCCTCTGCGTCCCATTCTATTGTTTTTGGCTCTTTCTGAATCTCATCACCATCCAGGTTATAGAAAGTAATCTCGCCCTTTCTGACACGTGCCATTTCCAGGTTGCCGATATAATAAACATTTCTGGTATATTTCAGAATTGCCGGAACATCAGATGCAATATAAGATTCGCCATTCTCCACTCCAAGGATCATCGGGCTGTCTTTTCTTGCCACATAAATTTCTCCCGGATATTCTCTGAACATGATAGCCATCGCATAAGAGCCGCGGATACGTACCATTGCATGATTGATGGCATCAACAGGTGTTCCGAGATATTTCTTATAATAATAATCCACCAGCTTAACAGCCACTTCTGTGTCTGTGGATGAATAGAATTCATAACCATTGCGGATGAGTTTATCTTTCAATTCCTGATAATTCTCGATAATTCCATTATGAACAGCTACCACATTTCCATCATCACTCATATGCGGATGGGCATTCGTCTCAGACGGTTCTCCATGAGTTGCCCATCTGGTATGTCCGATTCCACATGTTCCAGGCACGCTCTCTCCGTCGCTGGTCTTGTCTGCAAGAACTTTCAAACGTCCTTTCGCTTTAATGATTGCTGTATCGCCTTCACCATCGCGGACTGCAAGTCCTGCCGAATCATATCCTCTATATTCCAATCTGGACAGACCATATAATAATATTGGTGCTGCCTGATGATCACCTGTAAATCCTACGATTCCACACATATTATAAATATTCCTCCTATAATTTAAGGGATTTTCTTTGTCATATCGTGTCTCATTGTATCATGATGTTCCATACATGGCAAGAAAATCCCTTAAAACTCTATACTCTGTTTTTATGAAAGTACTTTCAATATTATTTTTCGTGATGGCACTGAGAATTTACTGACTGCGTTTATTTTACTTTCTTACTTTTTACAGCAGACCATCCACTGTATACTTTTTTCCCATTCTTATCATATGTATATGATCTTATTCTGTAATAATATGTGCGTCCTTTTTTCAATTTTGTGTTTGTGTATTTTACTGTTGAGCCGGATTTGATCTCTGCTGCTCTTACATAAGAACCTGTCGTTCCTGTCCTGCGGTAGATTTCATATCCTTTTGCCCCTTTTGACTTCTTCCAGGTAAGCACAAGTTTACCGGCTGTCGCATTTGATATGCCTGTAATCGATGTTTTCGCAGGTTTCGCAGTTAATCCATCTACAGAATAGGCATCCTGTGTCATCAGAAGAACCGAATTCTTTCCTGTCCCATATAGTGTCTTGGTTTCTGTGTCATATGCATAGTGCATGTCTGTACTCTCTATTGCATATGTATATCCTTTGGAAATGCTTCCGGAAATCGGGGTATCCAGAAACAGACCGCCATTTTCCCCAACTGTGCCTTCATCGCAGTTTGTAATATCTGCCATGTAGTATTTATCGTCATTTTCCACGATATTCCACATATGAGGTCCTGCGCCTGTGCCGCCATCCATCGTACCAGTCACTGTATAGCAGGTAATATCACTGAGGTCACATAAGTACTGAAATGCTTTGGAATAACCTTCGCAGACTACGTTTGTACTGTCATCTCCGTCAAACACATAAATCAGCTGCCATGGATCTCCATATTCTTCCCATTCTACAGCTTCATCATTGTATGAGGTAAGATAACAGATTATTTCTTTATATCCTATTAATTTTTCAGTTTCTGTATAGCTGCTAAATTTCCGCACGATCATCCTGGCGTTGGCTGCTGCCTGCTTTGCAAGCTGTACGATTTTTGCGTTTACTTTATATCTTCCTGAAGCATAACTGTTGCACACCGGCATGTTTACAGAAATATTTTTGATCCTTACAGTTGTTTTGTTTCCTGTTGTAGTCGTCGTGTATCCCATCTCCCATGTGGTGGATGCCGTCTTTTCATACCAGTATAGTTCATATGGACAGTCTACTAACAAACAGTTAATGATTTTTGAAGTGTTTAGTGCATCAAAATGCGAAGATACTTCTTTGTCAAGTGCTTTTCCCCTTGCTGTAGTCTGCCAGGTCAGTCCAAGATCTGCACTGATACTAAATTTCGTAGAGCCACCCTTCGATGCTACTGTCGTAATCTTACTCTTAAGTTCTTCATACAATGCCTGCTGCACACCACTTAGCACACTCTCTGCCACAGAAGTTCCAGGCTGTGTAGACAGATCCTGTTCATAGAGGATACGATTCAGATACTCTTCAAGGAGTTTCTCATTATCTGTCGTGTCATCCGCGTCAGGAATCATGCTCTCCTTGAAAGAGGCCCCCTCATCCGACGGTTCTTCTGCCGTAATCTCTGTATCATCTTCCACATCACCTTCTGTTCCATCCTCAAATTCTGTATCAGATGTGTAAGCTGTACCGTCTGAAAATTCAGCTGCCGCCACAGATGATACGGGCATCGCCGCCAGTATAAAGCTAAGTCCCAGGCTTATAAATTTATTCCTCTTATGCATCTTCTCATCTCTCCTTATCTGCCCTGAAAATCCCACATTTATAAGATTATATTTAAAAGAATTTTCTTTTTATATTTACAATATCCTATTTCGACAAATAAAACAAGAGATTTCTTTTTTAATACACTTTTTTAATACACTTTATTCATTCTCTGCAACAGCAGTATCCATGGCCTCTTTTACCCCTGCCAGATAACACAGATCTGCAAGACGCTCGTATTTCGTCTGCATACATGCAATGTAATCATCCAGAAATCTTCTTACAGGATATGATATATCCAGTTTCTCATATCTGCTTTCCAGTTCTGCAAGATCTCTGTTGTCCTGCTGAATATACCTGTCTGTTGCGCCCAGTTTCTTTTTTAAAACAGACAGTCTTTCCTCGGTATCAGCTGTTAATTCCATTTCACATAATTCATTCGTTTTGTTCATCTTATACTTTTCTCCCTACTATCTTTCATGATTGACCGAATCAGGTAAGTCTTATCAGAAGACCTGCTTTTTTGATTCTCGTTTTATTTTGTATCATTTTGTGTCATATAGTGTTGTGTTTTGTCCTGTTACGTCCATCATTGTAATTTCATTTTTCAAAAAAGTCAACGAAATTCGTCCGACATTTCATTATATAATTCGACATTTATCTGAATATTTCGAGGCAAGAAAGAGTCTTGCACGAGTGCATTTTATCATTATCATAGAAATATTATAAAGTAACTACCTATGATATAAAAGATAAATATAAAAATGCTGTCCACCCTATAGCTACCACAGGTGAACAGCAAAAATGTATTTTTTCTATTATGTATTACGAATGATTTTATTTAATTTCATGAAGTCTATCACTGCCTGTTTGCCGATCTTGCAGATTTTCTTCATATTAATAGAATTTACCCCGCCCTGACGCGGTCTGAATGTGATAGGAAGATATTTAATCGTACAGCCCTTTTTCTTGTAAATAACTGCCAGAAGGACATTGGACAGGTTAAAATTCTTTGGTATCAGGCGAATGTATTTACACATAGTCTCCGCTTTCATCAAACGGTAAGGTGTGTTCGCATCTGTGAGAGTCACTCCAAAGCAGATACGGATCACAAGTTTTAATGTCTTCGTCACAAATACCCGGGAAGCACCGTCCTGTCTTTCTTTTCTCCAGCCAATCACCATATCATATTTCTCACGGTGATCCCAGAATGGTTCAAATTCCTCAGGAAGTGTCTGTCCGTCAGAATCTGTCTGAAAAATATAATCCGCATCGTTCTTTAACGCATATTTGTATCCGTAGAGTACTGTTGCCCCATGGCCGCCATTTGGCTTAGTCAGAGGAGTCAGTAACGGACGTGTCTTCGCATATTGTTTTAATTTTTCATATGTAGAATCTTTACTTCCGTCATCAATGATAACCAGACGGGACTGACCATCTCCGTTATGCTTTTCAATAACCGGATACCAGTCATTAATGACCTGTTCGATGTTATCCTGTTCGTTGTACGCCGGAATAACGATATATAATTTATCCATAAGCCTCTCCTTTGGATGATTGATGAGACCTATTATATCACACATTGTCAGTAAATGGTATTGATTTGGTTAAAACCCAGGAATCTCTCTGAGATAAAATTGTTACTGTTCACTCCGTTCACAGCAACACGCTTCGCGATGCAGGAAATATGAACCTCCTTGTGCAAAGCCCAAGGAGTATCGTTTGCTTCGCAAACTTAATTTATGCTAATCGCATAAATTCGCGCGGTATGTCTCGGGTTTTCTGTGACCTTCGCTCACAAAAAACACCTCGCGGAATATTACCAGTGAACAGTAACATAAAATTATGCTTTATTTTTTAAGAGTCCAAGTTCTTCTGCGAGTTGAAGGAGTTCTCTGTTTCTTGCATTCATAGTTCCAAAATCTTTTAATGGGCAAATGACTTCTTTGCATTGTCTCATAATCTCTGCTGCCTGGTCACAGGCATTCTGGGAAATGCATTCAAATGGCTGTTCCGAAATAACCTTATCTGCCAATGCGCCGGCCACCTGATAGTCTACATCATTGGTATGAAGAACGCCTGCTGCAAAAGGAATTCCCTGGCGCTGCAATTTCCGGTAAACCGGTATCCCGCTTCCGTTTCCACCGATTACGAATACCTGTGGAGTTCCTTTAGGCGCTTCCATTTCTACGCAGCCAAATGCTGCATTGTAGCTTCCTCTGGTAATTCCATATAGATTCCTGATATATTCGGAAGTAAAAATTTCTTCCGGGGCACCATATTTCTCTATGTATTCTCCATGGACGCAGATTACTTTGTCAGACACCTTCTGTGCAAGATCCAGTTCATGAAGAGACATGATCACCGTAAGCTGATGATCCAGAACCATTTGCTTCAAGATCGTAAGCAGTTCCAATTTGTGACGAATATCCAGAAAAGAAGTCGGCTCGTCCAGTACAATGATCTCCGGCTCCTGGCAGATAGCACGCGCAAGAAGAATTCTCTGTCTCTGGCCATCACTGATAGCTGTAAAATCTCTGTCTTTTAAGTCCCAGGCGTGAACGGTTTCCATTGCTTTTCTTACTTTTGCCTTGTCTTCTGCCGAAAGAATCCCAAGAGTTCCTGTGTATGGATATCTCCCCGTTGCTACGATATCTTCACAGGTCATAAGCTCCGGACGCATTCTCTCTGTCAAAACAACTGCCAGTTTCTGAGATACTTCTTTATTAGACATCTTAGACATCGTCTGTTTATCCAGATAGACGGTACCGCTTATTGTGGCAAGCTGTCTGGTGATGCTCTTAAGAATTGTTGACTTTCCTGCTCCATTCGGACCGATGAGTGTCAGAATCTCACCTTTTTTTAGTTGAATATTGATTTCTTTGATCAGAGGTTTTCCATCGTAGCCTACTGTCAACTGGTCTGTATAGAAGAAATACCGTTCCTTCTGGTGTGTATTTTTATTTTCTGTTTTTGTTATCTTCTCTTCCATATTTTCCTGCCCATCCTGCAATTTATTATTCTTATATTTTCCGAAACATTTATACTCTTTGCTGCCTGCGGATCATGATATAAATTACCACCGGCGCACCAAATACAGCAGTTACGGAGCTGATGCTAAGTTCTGTCGGCGCAAATACCGTTCTGGCAATCAGATCGCAGAAAAGACAGAATACCGCACCACCTAAAAAACATGCCGGAATCACAAGAAGTGGTCTGGCTGTCTTAAGCAGGCTTTTTACAATATGAGGTACTGCGATTCCTACGAAAGAAATCGGTCCCGCAAAAGCCGTTACACAGGCTGACAGAATACTTGACAATAAAATCAGACCTATACGGAACAATTTGATATTTACTCCCATATTCTGGGCATAAACCTCACCCAGCTGATAGGCGCCGATTGGCTTTGACATAAAAAATACAATCACCATCGTAATCAGCACCACGACTACCATTACCTGTACATTTCCCCATGACATTCCAGAAAAACTTCCCAGTGACCAGTTATGAAGATTAACAATGTTGGAATCGTCTGCGAAGGTGACTACAAAATCTGTGATTGCGGAACAGATATATCCGATCATGACACCACTGATGACCAACATGGACATATTGTGGACTTTCTTTGCAACAAGAAGAACAAATCCCATGGAAATCATCAGATCCTATGAAAGCTGCGATAATCATAGCCGCAGACCCCATAGAGATTGATCTGCTGAGAAAGAAGATCATCAGAAGCGCAACTACAAGCTTGGCTCCTGAAGAGATTCCAAGTACGAAAGGTCCTGCAATAGGGTTATTAAAAAATGTCTGAAGGAGAAATCCTGATACGGAAAGCGCTCCGCCCAGAATAATTACCGCCAGAATTCTTGGCAGGCGGATTTCCCATATAATATTGTAGGCAGTGGCATTGCCTTCATGTCTGAAAATGATATTCATGATCTCACCTACCGAAAGATGGATACTTCCGGCATTTACATTCCAGACGAATAAAATCACCAGCAGTACTGCCAGTATAAGAAATGCCAGCCAGTATCTGGCTGCACGTTTTTTATCATCCATGTTCTTTTCCTTCTATCTGTTTTATTTTATATATGTAACTCTTGATTATCTGTAACTGTTCAGTAACTTCACAGTTACGAGTCAAAATCTACAAGAAAGAATCCTGCAAGCAGGGTTCTCCGCCTGTGGCAGGTCTCTTTAGCGACATAATTGCTCTCCGCCACAGTGCGATTCTGCCCGGAAGACTTTTAATATCATAGGAACATTATGGAACAATTTAGCTTCTATACAATTCAGGGGACAAAAGATATTTTTTGTCCCCGTTTAAATCATTTTCACTTATCCAAAAATACTGTGCTTGTTCTATTTTAATTTATGCATATAAGAAAGTTCATCCAAAGAGTCATTATCCGTCGTAAGAATCGTATGAATATCTTCGATCATAGTTCCCAGTTCTGTGGTTTCCTGGAAGAGGTTCTTACCTGTGCACCATACATTTCCATCCTTTACTGCTTTGAAATCGGCCAGAAGATTGCTCTTGGCAAGAAGTTCATCAATGGTTGACAGCTCTCCGTCAATGGTGCTGTTGTAAATAATATAATCCGCATCCTTCGCTTTAGCGTAGAATTCTTCCATCTGCATATTCATAGTAGAAAGGGCGTTATCACTCTCGCCTGTATCTTCCGGAACATATTTGCCGCCTGCAAGCTCGATCATATTAGATACATAATCGTTACTCTTTCGTACATTGACAGCACCTGTAGAATTGATATAAAAGAATGCCACAGTCTTTCCTGTATCTTTGTCATCGGATGCAAGAACTTTATCAAGCTTGTCTGTCTGTTCTTTGAACGCTTTCTCCGCCACATCCTCTTTTCCCAGAAGAACTGCATATAATTTCATCCACTCTGTTCGTCCAAGAGGATGACTTTCGTAGCTTGAACGCTCTACCATTACAGGGATACCAAACTGCTCCAGTTTCTCCTGTACTTCAGGATTATGATGAATCATAGTTGACTCAATGGCAAGTCCACAGCCTTCATTCAGGATCAGTTCATAATCCGGTGCATTGTACTTGCCTGCATAAATCATCTTTCCGGATTCCATGGCATCTTTTGCTTCCTGAATATACCAACCGCTCTCTTTTGTTCCGGAGAGGCGAATATTATCAATGCCGTCGATGGCACGGAAGAGATCCATAGCTGAGGTTGCCACCAGATAAATATTATTCAGTGGCTGCTTAATAACTGTGATATCCTCGCTCAGACCTTTCGGTGCTTCTTTTCCTTCCGGCACTACAAGAAACTGCCCTTCCTCAGCAATCGTGATGAGGGCATATCCATCATTATAGTAATCTACGCTGAACTCTTCTGCATAGGAAAGTTCCATACTGTGATCGTATGTCAGTCCAGGAAGCTCCGTCGGAGTTTTGGCCTCGTCTGCCGCCTGTGCTGTATGTACAGTGCAAAAAATGCAGGTGCAAACAAGTAGCAACATAGTCAGTAGAAAGCCATGGTGCCATATCCTCTGCTGTTTTTCAGTTGAATTTACTTTTCTCATAATCTTATCTTTTTCTTTTCCTGTTTTGCTTTTTATTATTTAGCCTCTTTGTCATCTGCTGTCTTTGCTTCTTTGACAGTTGTGGAATCGAAGTTTAAGGTATAGTCGATTTCATGAGGCTCGCTCATTGCTACAGTATCAGCTGTCACATCCATCTCTGCATCAAATACACTGACTGGAATCTCAAATGTGGAATTTCCATCTTTGTTGACTGGTTCGTATTTCTCGCCGTCTACCAGCATATAGTCATAATTCGGGCTGCTCCATACGATTGTTGCTGTAGCTTTATCGCCTTCAACCTTGATTGCTGCCGGAGAATCAATAGTTGCTCTGCCTGAACCACCTGTGAGAGTTACTTCCATAGTATAGTCGCCATCCTCAAGGTTCAGATCCGCCAATGTTTTGCCTTTACTTTCCTCATCCTTAGTATCTTTATCTGTATCCTCTGCTTTAGCATCCTCTGTTTTTGTATCTTCTGTCTGTGCATCTTCAGATTTGGAATCTGCATCTTTATCTTCTGCGTTTGCATCTGTGGAAGCGGAATCATCTTTTACCGGATTTTTAACACTTACTTTGTGGTCATACCATTTTCCTTTTGTTCCGACTAAGGCTACATCAAATTCCTCGTCAAGTGCCGGTACCGGAATATCAAATCCGTATACTTCTTCGCTCATTCCATCGCTGTATGTAACAGTATCGGTTGTCGGCTCGAGGAGTTCTGCTCCATCTTTCTGGGCATCTTCTGCTTTGCCCGCAAAAAGATTTACGATTTTTTTAGATGCAAGGCTTACGTGGATTGTCATTTTGCCATCTTTTACGGTAAGGACTCCCTTTCCATCGTTTGCTTCGTTTACATGGAACATTCCGTTGTCTGTGTCAAATTCTGCTGTGTATGTACCATCTTCTAATGTGTCGCCTTTTGCTGCGTCTGCATCCTTGCCGTCTTCTGCTTTTGCATCTGTATTCTTTGCATCAGATTCTTCCGAATCAGCTTTATCTGTGCTTTCTTCCTTATCGGCGCTCTCTTCTGTCGCTGTGTCGGTGTCTGTCTCTGCCAGAATCGGGCTTGTTCCAAGAAGTGTTGCGGAAATAGTAAGTGCTGACATTAATAATGTAAATGAATGTTTTTTCATGATTTTTCTCTCCTTGTTTTATATATTCATAATCCGCAGATTTACTACGTAAATCGCTACTCTCTCATGTTTGGCAGGTCCCAAGTTCAAAAGTCTTATCGTGCAAACACGAGCGACTTTCTGACCTTTTGACCCTGATATCATATTATCCAAAACATAAAAAGTTACTGTTCACTCCGTTCCCAGCAACACGCTTCGCGATGCACAGAATTTATGCTAATCGCATAAATTCGCGCGGTATGTCTCGGGTTTTCTGTGACCTTCGCTCACAAAAAACACCTCGCGGGATATTACCAGTGAACAGTAACCATAAAAATACATACCAGATATATTATATGGTAAAAAATATCATTCTCTCTTATCATATAATATATCTGCCCGGGAACTTCTGCAAGTTCTCCGGGCAGTTTATTTGTTTGGACAATGTTATTTAAAGAAATAACTTTTTATTCTATTATTCAGCATCAGCCTCTGCTGTATCATCTGCTGCTTCTTCTGTCTGTGTATCGTCAGCCGCTGCCTCATCTTTTGTATCATCTGCTGCTTCTGCATCAGCATCGTCTGTTGCTGCTTCATCAGATGCTCCAAGAGAATCGATTGCTGCTTTTGTATGCTCTACATAGAGATCTTCTACAGCTTCAATTCTTCCAAGACCTGCGATCTGGCAGTCTACACTGTCGAAATCACCAGATGCTTCGAACTGAGATTTCCAGGAATCTTCATCATCACCAGCCATATCGTTATTAGCGTGGTCACCGGCAACAACCATCAGAGGACGAAGAATTACATTCTTAAATCCAGCTTCTTTTACTTTCTCGATAACTGCTTCGCAAGCTGTATCTTCTGGCTCACCTTCTACAGTACCGATAAATGCGTTTGTGAATCCAAGGTCATCCATCTGTGTCTGCATCTGATCATATGTTACGTTAGCTGTATGGGATGTTCCATGTCCCATGAATACGAATGCTGTACCGGCATCTGCTGCTGCCTGCATATCATCAAATCCAGCTTCTTTGCATGCTTCATCTGTGATTGCCTGTGCAACTGCTTTCTTATCGTCGTTGATTACTGTAGCGTCATCACCAACTTCACCAAGCATTGGCTCTGCGATTGCTACGGATTCGAATTTATCTTTATATCCGTCGATAGCTTCTACCATTTCATCATATTCAGCACCATGCATCAGATGTGTAGGCTGTACAACAAGATTCTTAACACCGTTGTCTACTGCACGGTCAAGTGCCTGCTGCATGTTATCGATTACTTCATTATCTCTTGCTTCTACATGGTTGATAATAATCTGTGCTGTGAATGCACGTCTTACTGACCAGTCCGGATATGCTTCTGCAAGAGCATCTTCGATTCCTTTGATATCCTCTGCACGGCTGTCGTTGAAAGATGTACCAAAGCTTACTACAAGGAGTTCGTTCTCACCGATTTCATCCTGGTTACGCGGATCATCTTTGG
Organism: Blautia sp. CGZ-1-C1; assembly: GCF_056504575.1. NCBI lineage: Bacteria > Bacillati > Bacillota > Clostridia > Lachnospirales > Lachnospiraceae > Blautia > Blautia sp. CGZ-1-C1. The sequence goes on along the minus strand of NZ_JBWLUT010000095.1, from coordinate 5,263 downwards.
AAGCGTCACCTGTGTCACGGCCAAAGTATTCAGGGCTTGCTTCTTCACCTTCTACCAGCTCTTTCTGAGCATCTGTCAGTTTGTCCCATGCTTCTTTTGCTGCTTTGCAGTCTTCATCAGTTGTATCTGTTCTTTCCTGAACATAGATCTTATCGATCAGGGCAGCTACTTCATCTGCTGCTTTCTGATCATCATCAGATGCTTCTGTTGTGTCATCGGAAGCTTCCTCTGTATCAGCTGCGTCAGCGTCATCTGCTGTTGCATCATCTGCTGATTCTTCTGTTGCTGTGTCGTCAGATGCGAATGCTACTGCACCTGTTGCTGCTGTCATGGAGCAGGTCATAGATACTGCAAGTAATAAAGCTAACATGGATTTTCTTTTCATTTTGTTTTTCCTCTTTTATTTCTTGTATTTCCGGACAGACGTATGCAAAAAAGCAGCCACATATTCTGCGGCTGCCACTTTCCCATAAATACATGGTTTTTAATGAATCAGCCAGATATCTCACAATTCATAATTCAATCAGACTGCCTGATTCATTTATATAAAAGAGCTATGTATAGTTATGAGAATATAGGTTCTGTATACCGCAGACCTTAAATTCCACGCCAAGGCAGTTCTCCTGACTTCGATCATCGCCGCTTTCCCCTTCCCGGCAGCCCAGTGGTCTCTGAAAGGCAGCTCCCATACACAGTGACGGTATCGCTCCGGATTCTCACCGGATTCTCTTTTGCACATCATATATGATGTAACCTTTGCGCTATAACATTGCACATATTCAATTCGGATACTCTTTTTTTATCACATTTAATAAAAAATGTCAATACAATTTATATATATTTCCTATTGATGTTTTTACACTATGTGAGAAACAACGTTGATTCTCTTACTTTACTGCCTCTGTCAGTGTTTTGAAGAAGCAGGTTCTGTTTCCTGTATGGCAGGCTGCACCGATCTGCTCTACTTTTGCAAGGATGGTGTCGTTATCGCAATCTAATGTAAGAGACTTTACAAACTGAAGATGTCCGGAAGTGAGACCTTTTGTCCAAAGCTCATTGCGACTTCTGCTCCAGTAGGTCATTTTGCCGGTCTGGAGTGTGGTGTTAAATGCTTCTTCGTTCATGTATGCAAGCATCAGAACTTCATTTGTCTGATAATCCTGTGCAATTACAGGTACCATTCCGTCGCTGTTTAATTTGAAATCCGACCAGGCGATGCTGCTCTTTAAATTTGCTGTATTTTCCATCTTTATTACTCTCTCCTGATTAACTTTTATATAGTGGTTTATTTTATCTTTATCTCAAAAGATGTTCCACAGAACCCGCAGAAAATACTATTTTCCTGCTATTCCGGGAACATCTTTCATTATTCTGCAATTATCGTAACTGTTCAGTACCTTCACAGTTACGATTAAAAATCGCCTTCGGCGATGGGATTTTGACTTGTATGTCTCGGGATTTTGGCATGTTCATGCCAAAACACCTCGCGGGATAGTAGACTGCTGAATACTTACCAATTATCTACATTACGCAAGGCTTCCTTTGGTAGACAATACATCTGTGATTCTCGGGTCATAAGATGTTGCTACATCCAGTGCTTTGGCAAAGCTCTTGAACATGGCTTCTGCCATATGATGGTTGTTTCCACCAGTCAGAACCTTGATATGGAGGTTCATGCCACAGGAATAAGAAATAGCGTAGAAAAATTCTTTTACCATTTCTGTAGACATATCGCCAATCTTATCTGTAGTGAATTCTGCATCCCATGCAAAATACGGTCTTCCGGACAGGTCAATCGCACAGAGCACGAGGGATTCATCCATCGGAAGGATGCAGCTGCCGTAACGCTTGATTCCTTTTTTGTCGCCGATTGCTTCTTTTAATGCGGTTCCGAGAACAATTCCTGTGTCCTCGATCGTATGATGATCATCTACCTGAAGGTCACCATGAACTCTGACACTTAAGTCAAAAAGTCCATGACGGGTAAATCCATCCAGCATATGGTCAAAAAATCCCACTCCTGTTTCGATATCGGAATATCCGGTTCCGTCCAGATTAATCTTTAATTTAATCTCGGTTTCTTTTGTATTTCTCTCTACTGAGGCTTCTCTTGCCATAATTACGTCCTCGCTGTTTTTCTCTCTGTAATATGTAATGGATTGGATAGCTTCTCTTCTATTTATTTCTTAAAAAGATCTGACGCTATTATTTATCCTCATCCTCAAAACGAACTGCAATAGAGTTTGCATGTGCAGTAAGCTGTTCGGAGGTTGCAAACTGGATGATATCCTTGTGAATGTCACGCAACGCTGCTTTAGAATAATATACAATGCTTGACTTCTTAATGAAATCATCTACAGAAAGTGCAGAGAAGAATTTGGCTGTTCCGTTTGTTGGGAGTACATGGTTCGGACCTGCGAAGTAATCTCCCAGAGGTTCTGAACTGTATTCTCCGATAAAGATCGCACCTGCATTCTTTACTTTCATCATATCTTCAAACGGGTTGGCTGTCACGATTTCCATATGTTCCGGAGCAATTTCATTGGCTGCTTCAATTGCCTCGTCCATATCTTCCGCAATAAGGATATAGCCAAAGTTATCAAGAGACTTCTGGATAATCTCTTTTCTGGAAAGGACTTCTACGAAGCCCTTTACTTCTTCATCTACTTTGGCTGCAAATTCTTCGCTTGTAGTGATCAGGATCGCACAGGCAAGTTCATCATGTTCTGCCTGGGAAAGAAGGTCTGCTGCTACGAAGTGTGGATTTGCTGTCTCATCTGCCAGAACAAGAATCTCACTTGGACCTGCAATAGAGTCAATGCTTACATATCCGTATACTGCTTTCTTTGCAAGGGCTACGAAAATATTTCCAGGGCCTACGATCTTATCTACTTTCGGGATGCTCTCTGTTCCAAATGCCAGTGCGCCGATTGCCTGAGCGCCTCCTACTTTGTAGATTTCATCTGCCCCTGCTTCTTTGGCAGCTACCAGTGTAGATGCACATACTTTGCCGTCTTTTCCAGGAGGTGTTGTCATAACAATGTGCGGTACTCCTGCTACTTTTGCAGGTACGATATTCATAAGTACGGATGATGGGTAAACTGCTTTTCCGCCAGGTACATAAACACCTACTCTGTTTAACGGAGTCACTTTCTGGCCGAGCATAGTTCCGTTTGTCCCACTTGTAAACCAGCTGTTCTGAATCTGTTTTTCATGATATTTGCGGATGTTGACAAGTGCTTTGCGGATAACGCCAAGAAGTGCAGGATCTATCTGCGCATATGCTTCTTCGATCTCTGCATCCGTGACACGGATTGTCTCTTTTGTTACATCTGCTTTGTCAAATTCCTTTGTGTAGGCAAAGAGTGCTGCATCTCCTTCATTTTTTACTTTATCAAGAATCTGAGCTACTGTGGATTCAAATTTCCCATAGTTGTTCGGGCTTCTTTTCAGCAGATTCTCAAGAATATCTTTTGTGGATTCTTTTGTTAATTTTACTGTACGCATCTTTACATTTCCTCCTGCAGAACTCTTCTTAAATCTTCAATGAGTTTGCGAATTCTTTCGTTCTCCATCTTCATGCTTACCTGGTTAACAACCATTCTGGCAGACAGCGGGCAAACCTCTTCTAATACTTTCAGACCATTTTCTTTCAATGTGCTTCCTGTCTCTACGATATCTACGATAACCTCTGACAGACCAACGATCGGTGCCAGCTCGATAGAACCATTTAATTTGATCAGATCTACGGTCTGATGTTTTCTGTTAAAGAAGTAGTCCTTTGCGATATTCGGATATTTGGTCGCCACACGGATGAGCTGGTTGTTCTCCAGAACCTCTCTGGCACTCTCCGGTCCGCAGACACACATTTTACATTTTCCAAATCCGAAGTCCATAACCTCATATAACTTACGGCCTTCTTCAAGGATCGTATCTTTTCCGACGATTCCGATGTCTGCCGCGCCGTATTCTACATAGGTAGGAACATCCGGACCTTTTGCAAGGAAGAATTTCATTTTTAATTCTTCATTTGTAAAGATCAGTTTGCGGGAATCTTTATCTTTCATTTCTTCACAGGTGATTCCTGCTTTCTCAAACATTTCCATTGTTTTGTTGGCAAGTCTGCCTTTGGTAAGGGCAACTGTCAGGTATCTCATGGCTTATCTGACCTCCTTTTTCAAACGTAATGCCACACATTTGCCTTCTGCGCGAAGTTTCTGTGCTTCTTTGATTGCCTGTGCACGATCCTGTGGCTCATATTCGATCACTTCCGGCTTCTCTCTTTCTCAGAGAGCAGTTTCTGGCTGGAAAGTGCAAGAAGAAGGTTGTCTACTTCAATCGCAAATCCGATAGATGCCGCTGGTTTACCGAAGTGTTTCATCAGGCCATTGTAACGACCGCCCTTGATCATTGGCTCGCCGGTTCCATAGGTGTATGCCTGGAAAATGATTCCTGTGTAGTACTGATATTTGCTGAGCATTCCGAAGTCAAAAGAGATGTATTTCTCGTAGCCGTAGATCTTCATGATCTCATAGATTTCTTCGAGTCTGGAAACTGCTTCGAGTGCGCATGCATTGTTTGTCAGGCTTCTGGCTTTCTTTAAGACTTCTTCGGAACCGAACATCTGTGGGATTTCGATGAAGGCTTTTACCATGCTGTCTTTAATTTTCTGCTCTGCTACGAATTCTTCTACTCCAAATGAGTTTTTCTGTGAGATCAGGGTGCGGAGGCGTTCTTCTGCTTCGGGGCCGAGTTCTGCTTCTTTTAAGAGGGATTTGAAGTAATCTACCTGTCCGACGCTGACCTGGAATTCTGTCAGTCCTGCTGCCAGGAGACATTCGACTGTCATGGCGAGAAGTTCTGCATCTGCGTCTGCGGATTCATCTCCGATTCGTTCTACGCCCATCTGTGTGGTTTCTTTGAGATGGCCTCGATAGCTAGAGTTGTTGATGAATGTGTTGCCGGTGTAGCATAAGCTTACTGGTTCTTTGTCCGGGGAGAAGTAGGTGGCGCAGGCTCTGGATACGGACGGGGTGAAATCTGGTCTGAGTACCAGAGTGTTGCCTTCGCGGTCGAAGAATTTGTAGAGTTCTTTGGATGGGATGGTTCCTACTTCGCGGCTGAATACTTCGAAGTATTCAAATGTCGGAGTTTCTATGTCTTCATAGCCGTACTGGTGGAAGACGCGATGGATTTTCTCCTGTACCTTTCTTTTTTGGCTGCATTCGCCGTTGTAGATGTCTCTTACACCTTCCGGGGTGTG
>NZ_JBWLUT010000094.1:0-15194 GCF_056504575.1 Blautia sp. CGZ-1-C1 | reverse complement strand
ACAGGATACCATTGGAGAGCATCTTCTGGAAGTGGACAAGGCAGCTAGGGAACGGGAGGAGGTAATTCTGAAACAGTTGGAAGAAAAAGAACCGCTGCCGGATAAGGAGAAAGACCAGATGGCATGGGTAAGAGCTGCCAATCAGCACAGAGCGATTGCGGAGGAGATTATTCTCAAGGAATTGATTTATGTATAAGGATTGCCAGTAACTAATCTGGCAGTAACTGATAAAAATAGAATATTGTGAGCGAAGTAAGGCGTGAGTCATAAAATATGGCTTGCGTCTTTTTCTTTGCCTGAAAGGAAGTGATAAGTTTGAACAAGAAGTTTTTGAAGCATTATATGGAAACCAATCCGGAAGGGACAGCACAGACCTATATCTTTCTGGTGGACAATCAGGATATAGCGTTGAATATTGTGATGTCAGGTTATCAGGCACTTTGTCTGGTGCAGGAAGATGATGGGTATTATTTCAGTGCAGATTCCTTTATAGAGGAAATGAGGTCTATTCAATTTACTGGAAGCTGTCAGAGTGCCTATCATTATGTGTCTGCCTGTACGGTGAAGTGGATGAATGATAAGTTACAGACATTTTTCAAAGACGCTGGTCTCGACGGAAAAGCAGGCTGGCAGTTGTTCAAAGAGAAAGAGTATCTTGGCAAACTGGATAATCAGAAAGAAGTTGAGAAATTACTGGAACAGTATATTCTGCGTTTTGAACGAGATCCGAGAGAAGAACCGGAACTGAGTCGTTTTCACTTATTTGATGCAAAAGGAAATGTGAAAGGTGTCCGGGATATGGAGATTGTAGATTATCTGGTGGAGAATGTTCAGTTTTTTGTGGTAGGAATCACACCGTATTATTATGAGCATGGCGTTTTCATGGAAGACCATGATGGGGTAAGAATGAAATACCGTATCCAGAAGCTGATCTATCGAGATCAGGTACAGAGTGGAGTGATCAAAAGAATCTATAATCTGCTGATCACACAGCCAAAAGTTCACCGAGAGGCATATGAACTAAATAAACAGCCTGTGCGGTGGATCAACTTCAAAAATGGATATTATGATCCGGTTACGGGTGAAATGCTGGAACACAATCCGGATTATCTGACAATCAATCAGATACCATTTCCCTATTATCCAGAGGATTGTGAGCAGGTGTTACAAGGTGGAGAAAATATCAAAAAGTATCTTGCATCTTCTCTTCCGAACAAAGAAGAACAGCAGACATTCTGGGAGTATTTTGGATACTGCATGACACAGGATACGCAGTTTCAGAAATTCCTTACACTGAAAGGAAATGGTGGAACAGGAAAGTCGGTGGCAGTATCGCTGATCCAGTATGTGGTTGGAATCACCAATATGTCCAGCATTTCTTTACAGGATTTGAACAAACGATTCTATGCGACTGGAATGTACGGAAAGCTACTAAATGCCTGTGCGGATATTCCATGTAAAGCAATGGAGAACACAGATGTATTAAAGAAAGCAGTCGGTGAAGATACACTGATCTATGAGAAAAAGGGACAGGATGCAATCCATTTTCACTCTTATGAAAGTTACTCTTTTCTACCAATGAAATGCCGCAGAATCTTGAGGATAAGTCGGATGCTTTTTATCGCAGACTACTGATTCTTGATATGAACCGGGTAGTAAAAAGTGGTGAAAAAGATCTGCATTTAAAGGAAAAGGTACAGTCAGAATCCGATTATGCGATTCATATGGCTATGATTGCACTGAAAGAATTGTATGAACAGGGAAAGTTCACGGAGAGCGAACACAGCAAAGAATGTGTAAGAGAAGTGCAACGGACGTCAGATAGTATCTGTGCTTTTATTGATGAGTCATTGGTGCATGTCAAAGGAAAACGTCTGAAACGAAGTGAAGTGTTCCATATGTATGAGGAATACTGCAAAGAGAATGGCAGACAGGGGCATGGTAAATCCAACTTTTTCAGGAATATGACAGATAAAGGTTTCCTTCTGAAGCAGTACAATGGTGAGTTTTATTATCAGGATATTGCAGTTAAGGAAGAAGATTTTTGTCCTGTAGATCCAGAAGAAAGAATACCTTTTGAAGAAACAGATACAGATTATAAACAGTTACAGTTAAATATGAATCAGGGAATTAAGGGCATTTAGGGCAAAATAAGCAAAAAGAAATGTTACCGGAGCAGGAGAAATAACAAAGATAGCTGCCAGAGTACATAAAATTTTGCTTTTTTTACACTGACTGCCCTTTTTATGTATCAACATTTTAGCTGATACAAATATAGGTTTTTTCCGAATTTGGGAAAAAGTCAAAAATAAACATTAAGAAAGTATGAGGTATGATTATGAGAATGATGAAAAACAACAATAATGAGACAGTTACAGTGATCGGGATTGATCATGGTTATGGAAACATGAAAACTGCTACCAGATGCTTTCCATCCGGTGTAGCCAGATATGACAAGGAGCCAATCTTTCAGAACAATCTTCTTGTTTACAATGGCATGTATTACCAGATCGGAGAGGAACACAAGGAGTTCTGTGCAGAGAAAACGCAGGATGAGGACTATTATGTGCTGACACTGGCAGCTATTGCAAGGGAACTGGATGGGAAAGGTATGAACCGGGCAACGGTACATATCGCAGCCGGACTTCCCCTTACCTGGGTAGCTACACAGAAAGAAGATTTTCAGAAATATCTTCTCCAGAATGAAAGTGTGGATTTTATATTCCGCAATAAAGAGTATCATGTAGAGTATGCAGGCGCTGATATTTACCCACAGGGATTTGCAGCAGCCTTTTACCGCTTACAGGATTTCAAAGGAATCAACATGCTTGTGGATATTGGAAACGGAACTATGAACATCATGTATATCAACAATTCCCGTCCATTAGAGAAGAAATGCTTTACAGAGAAATATGGAACACATCAGTGTGTGCTTGCTGTAAGGGAATCCCTGCTGAAAGAACTGGGAACAGTGGTGGACGATCTGGTGATTGAGCAGGTGATCCGTACTGGTACAGCAGATATTGGTGAGAAATATCTGACAGTCATTCGTAAAGCTGCCGGAGATTATACGAAAGAAATCTTCCATAAGCTGAGAGAACGGGAATACAATCCGGAATTGATGCGTCTGTATGTGGTAGGCGGTGGAGGTTGTATGATCCAGAATTTTGGAGAATATGACAAGAGCCGGGTGACAATTGTACGGGACATCTGTGCCACAGCGAAAGGCTATGAAGCAATGACCGTAAGGAAAATCCAGAGAAACGGAGGGATGCTTGTATGAGAAAAGAACGGAAAATCATCAACACAAATATCCGTTTAAATCTTTGTGATGAACAGGACAGACAGGCATGGGAATATTTGCAGACGATGGACAGGGAAAAATATAAATCGTACACCAGAGCAGTTGTAGTTGCTTTAAACGATTATTTTTCCAGAGAGTACAGGAATGAAGCAGATCCGTATCTGGAAACCAGAGAAAAGGAAGATGCTTTTCTGGAAAGAGTGGAAACAGCTATCCGGGATGGAGTAAAAGAATCCGTCCCGATGGCTATGGCGAAGAACCTGCTGGAAATGCTTGTACCGTTTGTAAAAGAATCGGTAGGAGAAATTAATCTGCCGGAAAGAACACTAACAATGGAGAAAACGGATGGAGAGATCGCAGAGGATAATCCGGACTGGGAGAAAGAAGCTGATATGGATGCAGCATTGGATTTTGCAGACAGTTTTTAGATGGTTATGAAATAGCAGTAAGAGGAAAACAGACTGACAGTAAGGAATAGCTTTACAAAAATAGAATAGCAGAAAAAGACAATGGCAGTGGTGGCATTTCAGACATTATGAATTGAAGAAATGTTTATGACTGCTATTTTTATGTCTTTTAGCAGAAATGGAAAGAGATCCAGAAAAAGAAAGGTAGAAATAAAAGGAAAATATAACAGAAAAGCGTTGGCAGATGGGTGGATTGAACAAGCAAGGCGAAGAAAAGAATAGAGTGCCGGATACGGCACATGATTGTCCGATACTTCGCATCGGAGTGATGCATGAACAGCCTGTTTCAGAAAGAGAAAATCTATCGAAATGGGAGCTTTTCTCTTTCTTCCACAGTCTGTCCCTGCACCACAAAACCACCGTCATCTCCATTTTGATCTGATAATGTAGGGTGGAAAATATGGCTTGGTGGGTGTCGGTTCAGTGGTGGGGCGATGACAGGCAAGTTTCGCAAAGTGGCAAGTCACTCTGCACCGGAGCCAGCCTTTGGGCTGTTCCTAAACTTGCCAGAGGGCTCTGCCCCTGGAACCCCGGCACGTCAATGGCGTAAGTATTCCTGCGAAATGTCCACCGGACATTCCTACGGAACATTTACTGATTGACTAGGGTTTCACCCTGCACCCACCAAAGGGGCGTTGTCTTCGCTCCACTTCGGTCGGTGCTAAACGGACATCCACTGGATGTCCAGCACCCTTATGGAATCCCTTTATTGGTTTATCAGCCAGAATATCGTATCTGTCAATAAAGAATGAAAATTAAGCAAAGAAAGGAGCAGAAAGCCTATGAGAAAACGAAATCATACAGTAACCATACGGATGAATAAAGCAGAATATGATCTGCTTCAAAACAAGGTGAAAGAATCAGGAAGAACACAACAGGAAGTTGTGATAAAAGCAATCGCAGACTTGAAGATAGCATCGGCAGAGGAAATAGAAGAACTGAAAAGACTGAACCAGATGTTTGCGGATATCCTTTGTCAGCTCCGGGGAGCTACGACAAATATCAACCAGATTGCAAGAAAACTGCATACAGATGGAGAAATCCCAAACGACAGTATGTTGTATTTCCTCAATAAAAATATTCTCAAGTATCGGAAGGAGAGTGAAAGGATATGGCAGTTAATAAGACGATTAATAAGCGGACAAATACACATGGAGCAATGAGAAATTGTATTGAATATGTTTTACGGCAGGACAAGACAAGTGAGCTGCTTGACTTATGTAACAGGCCCGTACTGTCACAATGAAATTAATTATGATCTAGTGTACAGAACCTTTTTGGAAGAAAAGAAGATGTGGAATAAAGATACAGGGAGAATGTATGCCCACAACATTATTTCCTGGCATAAGGATGAGCAGATCACCCCGGAGCAGGCATTTGAATTTGGAAAAGAGTTTGCAGAAAATTGGTTCAGTGGATTCCAGACCTTAGTGGCTGTGCATAAGGATAAAGACCATGTCCACTGCCATTTGGTTACTAATTCAGTGAGTTATGAAGATGGGAGAAAGCTACATAACACCAGAAAAGATCTGGAACGTATGAAACAGCTTACCAATCAGATGTGCCGGGAACGAGGACTGACAGTTGCCGAGAAAGGAAAGCACTTTGATGGAAGCCAGATTGAAAAAGGGGAAGTCATTGCGTGGAGCAAAGATAAATATAACCTGTTCCGTCAACAGGTAAAGGACAGTTTTGTAGCGGATTGTGCAATGGCGGTATTAAAGGCACTGGAAAATTGTATCAGCAAAGAAAAGTTTATAGAAAAAATGAAACAGTTTGGATGGAACGTAAACTGGACAGAGAAACGGAAGCACATCACTTTTCAGAACCAGGATGGGAAGAAAGTGCGAGACAGCAATTTGTCAAAAACATTCCATCTGGACATCAGCAAGGAGGGATTGGAGAATGAATTTGATAGAAATAGGCAAAAAGACAGAGATTCAGCCAACAGAGACAGCAGAGCAGACGAAGAACTCAGAAACTATTACAGAGAGCTTGACGCAGCCATTGCAGACACCAGAGGAATCACCAATCAAGCTCAAAGTGGAGAGGGATATTCTCGTACAGAGTTTCAAGAAAGCGAAAGAGTTCATGCGAACACAGAAAAAGCAGATACAGACACTGGAAGAAGAGAAACAGACGATCTTATCCGACAGGCAGAGATTGCGAGAAGAAGTTCGGAAATCAACCGTAGAAATTCAGCGTCTAACAACAGAACTGTCCGAAACGCAGAAGCTGAATCAATCGCTTCAGCAGAGCAACGACGATCTGAGGAACAGGAATGGTTTGAAGAGCAGGAGCGAGCAAGAGCAGCTCGAAGAAGAAATAAGAGACGTTCGGGACCAGAACTCTAAACTTCAGATACAGGTGAATAAATCATCTGTTGAAGCAGTAGATGAAGCACAGAAGAAACAGAAAGAAGCAGAGAAAAAGATGGAACAGGCAGAAACAAAGGCCCGTAACGAAAAGAAACGGGCAGAGCTGGAAATCCGTAAAGCGAAAAAAGAAGTAAAAGCCAGAACCGAAAAAATGAGGGATACGGAATATTTTTGGGGAATGGGATACATTACGGTAATCCTGTTTGTAATTATACAGAACGGTGCTTTTCAAAATGATTTCATAGATTTTTTCAGGACTCCATTCATGTGGTATTTTCAATTTTGTGAATGGTTGGCACATCCAACCTATGATAACGGATTTAACCAGAAAATAGCATATACATGTGGAGAAGCATGGGTTATCAGAATTCTGGCAATCGTAGCTGTCCTTCTCATAGTGGTAATTATAATGGCGATAATTATGGAAATAATAAAGAAATACAAAAAAATGTGGGATAAAATTTCACAGATGTTTTTAATCGGAAGTCTTTCGGGGATAGCAGTACTTGGAGATGTAATTAGAGAATATCTGCCAGTGAATTTGATTTTGACATTTGGATTTATCAATGTGGGAATCATGCTGCTTAAAATGTATTTTCAGAAGAAGTTTGAAGAAAAAAGCCATCACTATGATTAGGAAAATACAAAAGCCGATAACCACAGTTCAAGAACTGTGTATTATCGGCTCTGCGGCTGTGCGTCTGGCGTTTTAATAGCAGTTATATGGAATTGTTCAATGTCGATTAGGCATTCGCTTTTGCACTTCGGACAAAAGAGTGGAAAATTTTGTCACCGGCTCATTTTCTCAGATTTTGTCGCGAGTTTTATTTCCGTAGACAGGGAAACGCACCCACTCGACACTTACTTTTATTTGCGTCTCTACTTTTTATTTTTTCCTTGAATATCCTATAACACTAACAAAATACGATGCAACTACTATACCCAAAACAAAAATAGCAATCAACATAGGATTTTTAACCAAATTTTGAGTAACGTAGTCCATATCTTTTGATATTTTACTTACGAAAAAGATAACGAGAAGTGTGCAAATCATTCTCACATACTGAACGCTCATATAGCCAAACCACTGTGCTATTGCTAAACATATAGAACACCATAAAACAGGTAGTGCTATTGCAATGGCGAGTAGACAAACCGAAAACTGGCTAAGTGTAAAATTATGATAAACCACATAACGAATGATATAAATCATAACTGTACCCATTATACTAATCGGAACAAGAAGCAAGCTAGTCAAATACTTACTGAAAATGATTTGGTACTTACTCATCGGCAAGGTTAATTCATATTGTTTCCATGAAGTCAATCCATCATAGGTCATGGTCATCATTAAGTGCATACCGATAAAAAGTGAAAAAAAAGCCGATGACATAATTGAGTAAACTTCATTCTCTCCGAAGAATGAAATTGCTATTACAAAAAAATACATTACAAAAATGACTTTTTTATTCATTTTCTTCATAAGCAATAAATCCTTAAAAACCAATCCTTTCATTTGACACCTCCTTTGATATAGAACAGCATAATGTCCTCAATAGAAGCATTATCAACAATTAGATTTTGGTATCTTTTTTTTGCAGCTACTTTGTCATGTATTAAGCATTCCACGCTAAGATTTGTTTCTCGACAACATACATAGTCATCTGGTGAAACAGTATTAAATTCTGATTTTTTACAGCGTATAATTCCATAATTATAAATGAGGTCATCTTTCTTTTCCTCAAAAATAATTTTTCCATTATGAATCAGAATTACATAGTCAGCAACCTTTTGTATGTCAGAGGTTATATGTGTAGAGAACAAAATAGAGTGTTCTTCATCTTGAATAAATTCTAAAAAAATGTCCAAAATTTCATCTCGTACAACAGGATCTAACCCTGTTGTTGCTTCGTCTAAAATCAGAATCTGGGGCCTATGCGATAGTGCACAAATAATTGACAATTTCATCTTCATACCTTTTGAAAGTTGCCCTATTGATTTATTTAATGGAACATCAAGGCGTTTCATATATTCTTCAAACAAATTCATATCCCATGTTTTATAAGATCCCGAAAGGATTTGGGCAATATCTTTTGCATTTAAGACGGAATGGAATTTACATTCGTCAAAAACAACACCAATGTTTTCTTTATGCAAATAAGAATGATTTTGTTTACCCAATATTCTTATTTCACCCGCATCCAACTTCAACTGGTCTAAAATTAAATTGATAGTTGTACTTTTTCCAGCACCATTTTCTCCTATGAAACCCACAATACGTCCTGTAGGAACTGTAAATGAAATATGATCTAACATAAAATCATCAAATTTTTTAGTCACATTTTTTACAACAATACTGTTCTGTTCCATAATTCCACCTCTCATTCTTCAAAAAATAGTTTTAGAATATTAGCCATTTGCTCATAGCTGATACCATGGGTACGACCGATTATAGCAACCTTTTCTAAAAGTTCTTCCGCTATTCGTAGTTGTTCTTCTTGAATAAATTCTTTATTTGGTGATGCAACAAAACTACCTTTTCCCGATACGGTTTCGATAAACCCATCTCGAGTTAAATCTTCGTAAGCTCGTTGAACAGTAATAACACTTATATGCAGGTCTTTTGCCAGTGCACGCATGGAAGGCAGGGCTTCTCCGGCAGATAGGGTACCATTCATGATTAAACTCTTGATCTGCATAGCAATTTGTTCATAAATAGGCTTATCACTACTATTACTTATGATAATTTCCATTCTAATTTCCTCTCACCACCTTCTGATATATGCGTACTTATACGATATGTACAGTGTATATGATAGTGTCAGAAATGTCAATAAAGTAATCCTACAATTCATTAAAATATACCATATAAAGTTTTCAAAAAATCAGCGTAATCCAACCTGTCAACCGGCATAACAAGGTTATTTCTTTGTGCAAATCAGCACGATAATGATAGGATGAGCGATGATAAATTAAGAACTTCTGGCTCCATGGAACGAAATCGTCAAAGCTGAAATCGAACGTCGTGCAAACGAATCAAATTGATCATATGTGAATTGTCAAGGTGCTCCGGCTATTGAAAAGTAGTCGGGGATTTTTTCTATCGTATCTAAAAATTAAGCGGTTACCATATATTCAGATTGGCAGTGAAGTAGTTGTTAAAGAATATCCAGATAGACGGGAATATGCTGTTTGGGAAGAGGTGCTTAATGCTTGTTTGAAAGAAAAATATATTGAAAGAAAAAGCGAAGCGATTTGTGTAATTACAAATGCTGGCTATAAAGTAGTTGAGTGATGAAAAATACATATAGCAGAAGAGCATTAGATTAAAAAAGAATAGTAACTCCCCATTATTGGAATATTTTCCAGTTTTGGGGAGCATTGTATTTGCTATATTCGCCATTTTTTCTTAGGTTCATATTTTCCACAACCATCACAGGTCTGCGGCCAGTTGATTTTCCATTCAAAATATTCATCTCTGGTAATTGTACCAGATTTCAATTCTTCTTTTCTGATAATCCATTCTTTCATAAAATCATTCAGAACCCCATAGTTGAACCATAGACCAACAGGTGGATGAGCAGGCCAGTTATCAGAATCGTGATAACGGACAGCGGTATCCTCATTAGAATTGCACTTTTCGATTGGATAGGTTTCTAACTGGAAGAGGTTGATTGCTGCCGGGTTAAATTCATCAATCCAGAATAGAATTTCCATAAGTTCCGAAGCATCCATAGTAGTAGGTTCGTGCAGTGCCAGCGGATTCACGTCCAGAATCTTAGCCATTTCAGTTACCAGATCTTTGCGGGGAACCCGGTAATTCGTTTCATATTGGGCAAGGCGGTTTGCGCCTTTATCGCCCCAACCGAGGGCGGCTCCAAGTTCTGCCTGTGTCATATTTCGGAATGTCCGGATTTTTTTTATTTTATCACCGATTGTCATATCAGATTTCCAACTTTCTTTTTGATAAATCCATTTTACTACCAAAAACAGGGAATGTAAACAGAAAGATTCGCATTGAAGCGAATAAAACACTTGACATTCGCATTAAAGCGAATTAAAATGACGGTACAATAAGGTTCGCATTAAAGCGAAACAAAAGAGGCGAATGTAAATTTTTTATGAATTTTTCAAAAAAGGGTGTCAAAAGTGCCTCTGTAACGCCTTATTAGTGAGAGGATTTTTTTGAAGCGAACAACATTTTGGTGTTTCCAGGCTGTAATAAGTGAAAGGATATTCAAAAAACTCTCTTTTGTACCTTGAAAACTGCAAGAGCTGTATAATCTGATTCCACAGATGCCATAACCCTGTAAATGATTTTACAGGCGAGCGTCGAAGATACTCCGGAAACGGCTGGTAAGTTTGCGAGGAAGCTACCAGCATTCAGAAATACTTTGATAGAGGTCAGATGTAACGCTGACAACAGATTATACGAATGGAAGCCAATACGCTGAACAGAATACAAAATGCTATAGATATCTGGATAACTGGAGAAAAGAGGAAGAAAGATAAGGTGATGCGGTTGAGAAAATTGTAGGTATAGGACGACTTATACAAAGAATATGTTGGAAAAAGAGGTGAGCATCATGGTGAATCAGTCAGTAATAGATTCCAGTGTTGATCTGGAGCAGTTAAAGGACATTGAAGATTTAATTCCTGATATGGATAAAGCTATTTCTGAGAAAGTGGAAACTTTTCTGGATAAATCCGGCGATCAGCCGTATGCTCACATGAATGAAGGGTATGTGGTGGTCGTGGAAATGACCGGAGAAATGGATGCCACAGATGCCATTAGCGATTATCTTAGAAAAAGAACGGAGTTGATGTATTAGATGCAAGTCTTGAAAAAATATCTTGCGAAGCTACAGATGTTATGTTAATGTGAGGTCAGGGAAAATGAACGTGATACATGGTTTCTGACTTCAAATTCAATGGAATAAGTAAGTTGGGAGCGATGTAAAATGGAACAGATGCAAATGAATATGCCAGATATATACGATGCTGCATTGTATCTTCGATTATCGAAAGATGATATGGAAGAGGGCGATGTGAAGTCAGAGAGCAACAGCATTGCAAATCAGAGAGAGTTACTTCGGAGCTTTGTAAAAAGCCAGCCGGATATTCAGATCTTTGATATATATGTGGATGACGGATACTCAGGAGGAAATTTTGACCGACCTGAGTTTAAACGAATGACAACTGATATAGAAGCTGGAAAAGTAAACTGCGTGATTGTAAAAGACTTATCCAGATTCGGAAGAGAGTATATAGAAGCCGGGCGATGGATTGAAAAGACCTACCCGGCTTTAAATGTGCGTTTTATTTCAGTTACAGACCAGTTTGACAGTAAAACAGCAGATTTTTCAGAAAAGTCATTTGTTGTTCCAATCAAAAATTTTGTAAATGAAAGCTATTGCCGGGACATTTCCGGTAAAGTGCGAAGCCACCAGAAAATCAAACGTGAAAAAGGTGAATTTATTGGAGCATTTGCCCCGTATGGTTACTGCAAAGATCCGGAGAATAAGAACTGTCTGGTGATTGATTCTTATGCAGCGGATATTGTAAGAAAAATATTTTCATGGAAAATTGATGGATTCAGTCTTGGAGCAATCGCAGAAAAACTGAATGTACGTTATGTGCAGTCTCCAAAAGAATATAAAAAGGCAAATGGCGAGAATTATAATTCTGGATTTCACAGCTCAGACACACCGAAATGGTCGGCAGTGCAGATTAAAAGGATTCTAACCAACGAGGTTTACATTGGAAACATGGTACAGGGCAAGCAGGAACGAATCAGCTATAAAGTAAAGCAACGCCTGGATAAGCCAGAATCAGAGTGGGTGAAAGTAGAAAATACGCATCCGGCAATCATCAGGCAGAATGATTTTGATGTGGTGCAGAAGTTACTCCAATATGATGGCAGAGCATCGAAAACATCAGACAGTGCAAACTTTTTTGGGGGATTTGTGTTTTGTGGAGATTGCAAGACCCCGATGATACGCAGGGTAAATCAGTATAAGGGGAAGAAAAAAGCTTTTTATATCTGCCAGATAAAGAATAAAGGTGGAGATTGTACCAGACACAGTATTCCGGAAGAGGTGCTGAAAAGGATTGTATTGAAAGAGATTCAGGCATATACAGCACTTTTTATAGACTATCAGATGATTATGGAAGAACTTTGTGAGATGCAAGTTAGTTACGATCAGGTAATCGGTTATGATACACAGATTAGTAAGTTGCAGGAAGAATATAACCGTTATTACAGTCTGAAAGCATCTTTGGGTGATGACTTGAAAGAGGGACTGATCAGCAAAGCGGAGTTCGATGATTTTCGGGAAAGTTATGGAAGAAAATGTGAAGAACTGGAGCAGATGATTGAGAATCAGAAAAAGCTGATAAAGCAAATGTTTGAGGGTGGAGTGTCTGCAACCGTTCAGTTGGAGGACTGGAAGAAATCACTGGAAATCAAAGAATTGGATCGCACATTGCTGGCACTGACCGTAGATAAAATCTATATTTATGAAAACAAGCAAATTAAAATTCACATCCGCTATCAGGATATGATTGAGAAGATGAAAGTCATAAGACGGTTTTATGCGGAACACAGGACAGAATGCAGGAAAGAGGTGGGATAAATGGCAAGAACAGCAAAAAGATATAAGAAAAACACAGAGAAGAAGATTCCTGGTATTCTGGTATGTATGGCTGCAATTTATGCCAGATTATCCGTAGACAATGATGAAAAAAAGTCAGAATCTATTGAAACACAGGTTACGCTGATAAAAGAATTCATTCAGAAGCACAATGAAAATCCGGACAAAGAGTATGAGATTGCTGTATATGATATTTATTCTGATTTGGGAAAAACCGGAACAAATTTTGACAGACCGGGATTTGAACGGATGATGAATGATGTCAGGGCAGGTAAACTAAACTGTATTCTGGTAAAGGATTTCTCACGATTTGGAAGAAATTATATCGAAACTGGAAACTATCTGGAAAAGATTCTTCCTTTTATGAAAGTGCGGTTTATTTCTGTATGTGACAACTATGATTCATTTGCACCGGATGCCAAGAATCAGGAATTATCCATGAATATCAAGAATCTGGTGAATGATGCTTATGCGAAAGACATTTCCGCAAAAGAACGGGCAGCGAAACGTATTGCACAGAAAAATGGTGAGTATGTGGGATCTACAGCTCCATATGGATATTGTGTGGAAAAGATAAATGGAATTTATAAGTTGATGGTGGAACCGGAAGCTGCAAAGATTGTCCGCAGGATTTTTGAAGAATATGCTTCGGGAGATGGCATACAGAGCATTATTGACAGGCTGTTTGAGGATAGGGTACATCGGATTTCAGATTATAACCAATATCATCATGTGTACTGTCAGGATGGAGAGAACCTTCATCAGTGGGGGAATTCTTCGATACGTGCAGTGCTGAACCGAAATAATTATTATGGTGATCTGGTTCAGAGGAAATACGAATCCAGATTTCAAAGAGGGGAAAAATGGTGTGACATATTGGACGAGAGCCAGTGGATTATTACGCCAAATGCCCATGAACCGATTATCAGCCGAGAACTGTTTGAAAAAGCACAGGTCAGGCTAAAAGCAGCACAACAGAAAGCAACAAAAACTACTGCAGGGTGGGAAGATGATGAAAGAGCATTTTACAATGTATTCTATTGTGGTGATTGTAAGCGGAAAATGTGTACACGTAGATACAGAGGCAATGTGTATTACTTTTGCAATGCTGCCTGGTATCGGGATGAAAGAAAATGTAGTCACAAATCTATTTCCGAAGAGAAGTTGCAGAAAATTGTCCGTTCGGAGCTGACCAGACAGTTTCAGTTATCTGGATTGCGGAAAAAGGATATGTCTGCTATAAGCAGTGCGGTATTTCTTTCCAAAATCAATGAGATTCAAACTGAGATCAGAAAACTGAATATAGATATGGAAAGACGTTCAGAAAAACTGGCACAGGCATTTATGAAATATAAAGAGGGTGAACTTTCCAAAGAAGCCTATATAGAAATGAAAGATGACCGTAATAGCTGGAAAGAGTTCTGCGAAGAGAGAAAGAAGTCTTTAGAGCAGACCATACGAAAGCTGGAAAAACAGCAGAAAGAAGAAGCCAGATTTTTACGAAGCCTGCTGGAGCTGGATGGGACAACCAGAATCAATGCGGAACTTGCAGAAGGCTTGATTGAAAGTATGTATCTATATGGTGATGGCAAACTGGAAATCAACTTCGGGTTTAAGGGGGTGGTAGAACATGAGTGATCAGAAACTGATTATTGGATATTACCGCCTTTCCATGGAAGATGACTCAGAGGAAGAAAGTAACAGCATTATTAATCAGAGAAAACTGGTAAAAGATTATATTTCCAATATTCCTGAACTGGTGGCTATGCCCTTTCAGGAGTTCTACGACGATGGATATTCTGGTTCCAGTATGGAACGTCCGGCAATTAAGCAGGTTCTGGAACTTGCCAGGGAGAATAAAGTGCAGTGTATCGTAGTAAAAGATTTTTCACGTTTTGCCAGAAACTATATTGAGATGGGAACTTATCTGGAACAGATTTTTCCATTCCTGGGAGTACGATTTATTTCTATTTCAGACCGATATGATTCTAAAGATTATAAAGGAAAGAGTTCAGACATCGAAGTACAGTTTAAAGGATTGATCGCAGACTTCTATGTGAAAGATCAGTCTGTAAAGGTAAAGGCAGCAGTCAGCACCAGACGGGGAAAAGGTGAGTATTGTTGTGGTTCTGCACCTTATGGGTATCGAATCAATCCAGAAAATAAGAAAGAACTGGTGATTGTAGAGGACGAAGCGGAAGTGATTCGCAGAGTATTTGAACTGACCAATCAGCGATATTCCAAGATGGAGATTTGTAAGTTATTCAATGAAGAGGGTGTATTGACTCCCTTGCAGTCTATGAGCAGACGACAGAAATCAGACAGCAAGAAAGCTGCATCAAGAGGATTGCAGTGGACGAGTGATATGATACGGAAGATTGTGGATGATAAG
>NZ_JBWLUT010000093.1:0-14147 GCF_056504575.1 Blautia sp. CGZ-1-C1 | reverse complement strand
CTTCTAATTTGTCTGATTCATAAACAATTTAATAACAGACTTACAAGCACTTTAGCCACAACAGGTTAAGGTGCTTTTTTCATGTCATAAAAGGAGGTGGTTGAAGCACAACACATCGGGGAAAGCCCGATTAATCATTACAACAGGCATTGCCTGATAATCATATAGTAACAAATAACAAGGACAGAGAGGAATGTATATATTCCATTCGGAAATCAGCCGGATTGGAATGTGTACATTCCTTTCTGGCTTTTCCTGTCTGTCACAAATCAATGAAAAAGCCAAGATTCATTCTCATGAACCCAAAGGAGCGAAGATAAAGGGCAGTAACATCTATGTGCTCTATATCGGAATCCGATGCTATGCGAAAGACTGGATGAAAGAACGAGAATATTATTAAAAAAAGACGGACAGCCATCAAAAACAAGGCTGTCTGTTTTGTGTATGGAATTATATTAAAATTTCGTTTTCAACATTTTGGCAAAATCCTCAATGTAATATCCGGAATTATCCTTTCGCCAGAATGCACAGTATGTCTTTCTGACAGGCTCGCTATTTCTGACGAGAGGAATCCTGTTGATAGTAGAATCAAACCATGCCTGTTCACCAATTACATCAACCGGCATATACCCCTGTCCGGTAATGATTTTAAGCCTTGCTTCCTGAATAGAATCAGAAAAAAGATAGTCACCTTTTATTCCAACAATATCTTCATAATAGGATTGTTCTTCCCACTGTCCGGCTGGATTCATGACAAGGATGCAGGGAATATTTTTCAGTTCGGCGATTTCTACCACTTCCAATCGGCTCAGAGGATTATGGTTGGAAATTTCTATGTACATACGGCTTTCTGAGAGAATTTCATTATTATATAGGTCTGAGAATGCCCGCCTCTGATCATTTAGAACCAGATCAACCTTGTCAGTTTCCAATGCCCTATATAACTCTTCATGGCTTCCAACCATGATACTTACTTCAACAGTCGGGTATTTTGAAGAAAACTCTGCTACTGCTTCTGAAAGTTCATTACCATGATAGCCTTTATAATAGCCAACACGAAGAATTGCATGACCGTTATCCGCAATTCTTTTTGTTTCTCTTTTTATCTGTTCGATATCGTTGATAAGGATGAGGCATTTTCTGTAAAAGTGCTCTCCTGCGGTTGTCAGTGAAAAGGTCCTGTTATGCCTGTCAAGAAGTTTTACCCCAAGTTCCTTCTCCAGTTTTTTTATCTGTTGGGAAATAGCTGATTGGGAAACATTACATTTTTCAGCAGCTTGATAAAAGTTCCCGGTCTCGATGACAGCCTGAAAATATTCAATCTGTCTAAACAACATAATTATGTACCTCCTTGCTTATTTTGAGGAATGTATTTCAAAATAAATCATATAACGATTAGTGAAAATAATCAATATGATAAGTATTAAGATTTGATTGAACATTTGAAGTGAATTATACTAAGGGCAATTTAAGACAGGAGGAAAAGATAATGGCAAAAAACCTGATTATTTATTACTCTCGAAAGGGAGAAAATTATGTCAATGGGCGAATTGAAAGTTTACAGAAAGGCAATACAGAAATTTGTGCGGAATACATCCGGAAATCTGTCGGTGGAGACCTTTTTGAAATTCAGACAGTAAATGATTATTCCAAAGATTATCATAAATGTACAGAAGAAGCTGCACAGGAAGTAAAAGTCAATGCACGACCGGAGCTGACGCAATATCTGGACAATGTAGATTCCTATGACAATGTGTTTGTCTGCGGACCTTGCTGGTGGGGAACCTTCCCGATGCCCGTTTTTTCTCAAATGGAACGACTTGATTTTACCGGTAAAAAAGTAATGGTTCTTATGACACACGAAGGAAGCGGACTGGGAAGCAGCGAACGTGACTTAAGAAAAATTTGTAAGGGTGCGACATTTGGAATAGGAATGGCAGTACACGGTGCAGACTCGGAAAAATCTGAAAAAGCGGTTACGGCGTGGGCAAAGAAAAATGTAGCCGAATAAAAAAGGAGATTGGGTATTATGAGTAAGGAAGTAATGATTGTAACCGGTGCAGGGCAAATTTCAATGGCAATTACAAGACGCATAGGCTATGGAAAGAAAATAGTAATGGGCGATAAAAAGCTAGAAAATGCACAGGAAATTGCCAAAGTTATGAATGACGCAGGATTTGATGTTGAGCCGATGAAAATGGATTTATCTTCCAGAGAATCCATTTTAAATCTGATTGCAAAAGCGAAAGAATATGGTGAGATTAAGATGCTGGTAAATGGAGCCGGTGTATCACCATCTCAGGCTCCGATTGAAGCAATCCTAAAGGTAGACCTTTATGGAACGGCGGTACTTCTGGAAGAAGTAGGAAAGGTCATCGAAAAAGGAGGCGTAGGTGTTACCATCTCAAGTCAGTCTGGCTGGAGAATGCCACAGCTGACTGCTGAGCAGGATGCACAGCTTGCCACAACACCGACAGAGGAACTTTTAAGCCTTGAGATTTTACAGCCGGAGAATATCAGGGACACACTTCATGCATATCAGCTGGCAAAACGTTGCAATGAAAAGCGTGTAATGGCACAGTCGGTAGAGTGGGGAAAGAGGGGGGCACGGATTAACGACATTGCACCCGGAATTATTGTAACACCGCTGGCAGTTGATGAATTTAACGGACCTCGTGGTGACTTTTATAAAAATATGTTCGCCAAATGCCCGGCAGGAAGACCTGGAACAGCAGACGAAGTTGCAAATGTAGCAGAACTTCTGATGAGTGACAGAGGAGCATTTATTACAGGATCTACATTCCTTGTTGATGGAGGAGCGACAGCAAGTTACTACTATGGTCCATTAAAGCCGGAAATGTAAATATATAAATCGTGAAAAAGATCGACCATCTCAGCATAGTGAGTAAGATAGTCGGTCTTTTAATATTATACCTCCAATGAATCTTCAGCATCTACCCACATCTGCAAATTTTCATAAAGATATAGTCTTGCATATTCAAGTGGTTCATTAATTGCAAGTGCGTTCAATGCACAGTCTGAATCAGGAGTAGTTTTCAAGTTCTTTTCCGCTTCCCAGCAGTCAATGTGGAGCATATAGTCGGCACTGATATAAACATCAATGCTGTTGCACTTTGGGTTATATTCTGCAAATATTGTTCTCATCGTATTCCATCTCCTTATCATTCAATCAATCATTAGTTGTAAAAATTAAGAAGCATTTCAATCAGTTCACCATGTCACTTCCATTTCATGTTATAATGTGTTATCAGATTTTTTTGCCCTTGCATTTTCCCTTATCAGAGTTCGTAAACAATGATGGGACGATATAACACAAGGGAAACAATAATGGAAAGCTCACCTGCGACAAATCCAGTGTTTTCAAGGGTTTACAGAGAAGTTAATAACAAAATACAACAGTTATTAAATTTCTTAAAACAGGTGAAATCACAATCGGGATTTGTCTGCGAAAAGCCCATAAATAAGCGGATGTTAATATGTATTGCTTGTGGCAACGGCTCTTTTGAATATAGAATTGAGCTATCAAAAACAAGGAGGCAGAGATTATGCTAAATGAAAATATCAAAAGAATTAGAAAGTCAAAAGGGCTGTCGCAAGAAGAACTGGCAATTAAACTGAACGTAGTAAGACAGACAGTATCAAAATGGGAGAATGGTTTGTCAGTTCCAGATTCCGGTATGCTGATTATTTTGGCGAATGAACTGGATACTACTGTAAGTGAATTACTTGGAGAACCTATAGCAGAACCGACTATCGATGATTTAAAGATTCTTTCTGAAAAATTGGAAGTTATTAATTTGCAGCTTGCAAAAAGAAGTATAACAAAGGTAAAAACGATTCGATGGATTCTTATTTCATTGTGTGCGGTTATAGTGGTAATATTTATCGCACTTGCATCTACGAATAGTTTTTATTTGGATTGGAATTACAATGATCCTGAGTTGGCAGTGGCAGGAACAATACTGCATGGGTTTGAATTCTTGTTTGTAAGACTCGCACCGATTGTTTTTTGGACTTCGGTGGTTGGAATTGTGGTGACATATAAGAAAAGATAAATTCCAGTTTGTGAAATTCAAAAATTTAACATAATATATAGCAAGAATTCTCTTTCCTCACTTAAATGAAAAACTAAATTCCAGCTGTGTCTTATCTCACGGTTCTTTACAGGCAATGGAAGCAATCAAATATCTGATCGGTGTAGGTGATCTTCTGACAGGATATCTTCTGACTTATGATGCGCTGACAATGGAATTCCGTAAAATTAAACTGCCGAAAGATACTCATAACTGTGCAGTATGCGGCAATCATCCGACAATCCTGGAGCCAATCGATTACGAGCAGGAAGTCTGTGAGGAGACTGCAGGTCGTTTTGCGACAAGAGATGAACAGTAAATAGATCAAGTTCCAACCTACTACTTATCATTTTTTGTAATTGAAACAGGGGACTTACTTGACTCGGTTAAGAACCAGGCATAAACGGGAGAGAAATATGGCGATAATAAGAATGAGAGATCATCTCTATGATGAGATTGTTAATTATGCAAAAGAACATCTTCCGGAAGAAGCCTGCGGACTTCTGGCCGGTGCTGAGACCGAAGAGGGAAGAGAAATCAAAAAAGTATATTTCCTGGAAAATAAAGATCATGCCGAAGACCACTTTACTCTGGACCCAAGAGATCAGATGAATGCGATCAAAGATATGCGTGCCAATGGTCTGAAACCGCTGGGAAACTGGCATTCCCATCCGTCGTCTCCATCCCGCCCGTCCGTGGAAGATATTCGTCTTGCCTTTGACTCAAAAGCAAGTTACCTGATCCTGTCACTGATAGCAGACTATCCGGTGTTGAACAGTTTTCATATCGAAAACGGAGAATGGACGAAAGAGGATCTGAGGATTTATTCTGAGGAATATTATTTTTAAAGATTTACAGATTGGATTACAGAAGCAGAAATGTTTGAAGCGAGTTTATTCGTGGAGAGCATTTCTGCTTTTTAATTCAAATAAATCAATAAGTTTTCTGCATTAATTGTGAAAAGTAATAGATAGGGATTGGCTTGTAGCAGGATGAGTAAGTGGTAAAGCAGGGAGTTTCAAAAACCATTAACAACGGGTCAAAAATCTATGATACAATAGAAAAAGTGAAAAACAAATGAAAAGAGAGAAAACAAAAATGACACAAAAACAAAACACATTAACAAAAACCGGAATCGTAGCACTCCTTGCATGTATTTGCTGTATCCTATGGGGTAGCGCAATTCCGGTAATTAAAACAGGCTATCGCCTGATGCAGGTAGATTCCGCAGATACTGCAAGCCAGATTGTCTTTGCGGGAGTTCGTTTTACACTGGCGGGAATCCTGGTACTGATCTTTGCATCAATCAGAGAAAAGAAAGTGATGATCCCAGATAAAGAGATTCTGAAATATGCAGTTCCAGTATGTCTGGCACAGACAGTTGGACAATATTTCTTCTTTTATATAGGTGTTGCACATACATCAGGAGTAAAAGGCGGCATTATCACTGGACTTGGAAATTTTATCGCAATTCTGATGTCCTGTCTGATCTTTCGTAATGAACGAATGACAGGCAGAAAAATAGCAGGATGCGTTCTGGGATTTGCCGGAGTTGTTGTGATCAATCTGATGGGAAATTCCCTGGATATGGGATTTAAGCTGACTGGTGAGGGATTTATTCTGATTGCGCAGTTATCTTATGGAATTTCCACGGTCCTGATCAATCTATTTTCCAGAACAGTATCTCCAGTAGTGCTGAGTGGAACGCAGTTTGCGATGGGAGGAATCGTTCTGACGCTGATCGGAGTGGGAATGGGCGGACATCTCGGAAATGTTACTGTAGGAGGTGTGGCAATTATATTTTATCTGGCAATGGTTTCTGCAGTGGCCTATACACTTTGGTCTGTACTGCTTGCATGGAATGATGTTTCGAAAGTTGCAATCTTTGGATTTGTCAATCCGTTGTGCAGTGTGATTCTGTCTGCTCTGATACTTGGTGAGGTGAAGCAGGCATTCAATATTGGAAGCCTGATAGCTCTGCTCCTGGTTTGCGCGGGAATTTATATTGTTAATTGCAAAGAAAATAAGAGGAAAATTTAATAATGTCACAAAAGAATCATGAAATAACAGATGGACGATTAGTACAGACGGATAAGAAATATTCCCATTTAAAACTGAAACAGAAAGAAAAAATTGCAGAATGGATGTTTCAGGAAACAAGAGATTTTTATACTAAAAAATATACATTTCCAAATGACAAACAACTGTCAGAAGTAGTAGATAAAGTATATGAAAAAATTGAAGAAGCTGGAATATGGGTTCCTTATGGAGAGGTCTTGAAGCATTACAAATCAAAAAGATCTAATGTTAACAAGCGGGTTAAAAGATTATTTAATGAAAAAGGGGAAAACTATATAGATCAGGCTTGCTTCATGAATATGTGCATGATCTGCGACAATGCAGGAAATGTCCTGGCACTGGACAAAGTAAACGACAGCTACACCGGAACAACCTTCCCCGGCGGACATGTGGAGAAGAACGAAATATTTAACGATTCCGTAATCCGCGAAGTCTGGGAAGAAACCGGATTAAAAATAGAAAACCCGAAGCTGCGAGGGGTATATCATTGGCATAGAAATGGCATTCATAATGTACTTTTTCTCTACAAAGCAGAGAAATTTTCCGGTGAATTAAAAAGTTCTGAAGAGGGAAAAGTATACTGGATTCCATTAGAAGAACTGAAAAAACGCGAATTGGCTACAGGGATGGAATATGTACTGGAAATTATGGAATCTGATCAGGTCAATGAATGCTATATGAAACGGGAAACGCAAGGGTATGTAGGAACGTTGTATTAACGTCGGAGAAAGTTCGGAGAAAACGTCGGAGAAAACGTCGGAGAAAACGTCGGAGAAAACGTCGGAGAAACACCCGAAAATTAGCTGTAATATAATTAACAGACTAATTTTCAGGTGTTTTCTCTTTTTTGAGCAATTCTCTGGCGTAGATAGTCAGCCGGTTGCTTAGTTCAGCATCTTTCTTCATAATTTCTACCAAAGCATATAGATCCGGAGATTCTGAACGTGAAATAATAATATAATCACAATCCATATCATCCGAAACTCCATACAGAAAATCCACATTGCAGTGAAAAACCTGCGCAATATAGCATACAGACTGATAAGATGGTTCGCGCTCGCCTTTTTCATAACGACCATAAGTCATTGCAGAAATATTGAGTCTGCGGGCAGCTTCAGCCTTGCTGATATTTAAAGATTCTCTTAATTGTGTCAATCGTTCAGGATAAAATTTCATTGGATTCACCTCTTGAAAATAACCATTGGTTATGATATCGTAGAAGAAAATGTAACCTATGGTTATTATACGAATACATAATAAATAAGGCAAGAAAAATGTGGGAAATACACTGGTAATAATTATGGAGGAAGTCAGATGGCAGCGATACTGGTTGATTATGAGAACGTGAATGGATCAAACGGATTAAAAGGGGCGGATGCATTATGTGCTGATGATACCCTGATTATTTTCTACAGTAATTGTTGTGGGAAAATAAGGTGCGATTATCTGCAGGACATCAAAGACAGTGGATGTGAATTTAGAGTAGTAAAATTAAAAGGAAGCGGAAAGAATGCACTTGATTTTTATATCGCTGCGGAGTGCGGGATAATCAGTGAACGTGGTGAGAAAAAGATTGGAATCATAAGCAACGACAAAGGATTCCAAGCGGTGATAGATTTCTTTTGTGTAAATAGAGATGCCGCGAAACCTCAGGTTGTGAAAGCCGGAAATATAGAGAATGCATTTACACTTTTCAATTCCTCTCGCGACATCTGGCGAAGAAAGATGCTCCAGAATAGGATGTCAACACTTGATCTGGCAGCAGAATGTGCAAGGATTGAAGAGCGTAATAAAATGCGAAAAGAATTAGAAGGAATCCTTGAGGGAACGGAATATGAGGAGAGAACTGCGGAGATTATAGATTTTATGGAGTCGAAAAAGCTTCAGGGAAAGAAAGAATTATATACAGGCTCCTTGCATTCTTTTGGACAAAAAGATGGAAGGGTGATTTATCATTTGATCAAAAATCATTTATCTGATATAGGTAGTAATAAAAAATGATATAATTCCTTAGTAAGGTAGGTAATGCATTATCAGGAGAGAAATAGATACAGACAGTATCCAGCTATGGAGCAGAAGTACGAAAACAGAGTATCTCAATCCGTAGGGCACTGGAGATCTACCGTCTGCAGTCAGCCTTCTTATGAGGCTGTGAGTTGAAATAATTCAATTTTGGCACAAAATACAGAAGAAATTCGTCAGCCTCTCTGCGAGGCTGTGAATTGAAATGGCAAAGAGGCAATAGCAGGTATACTTGCGATTGGTCAGTCTCTTTAAAAGCTTATGGGATGAATTTTGAGAATGATGATTTGAATTGCCTTGGCTATAAATAAAAAAGAAAATGGAAAATCTTATTTTACAAAAGAGATAGGAAATTAGATATTGATTTCTTTACCGATTACTGTTTATAGTATTAAAAAACAGGAGGTTCTATATTATGATGGCAAAAGATGCATTATTTTCTGGTGAGTCTAAGAATATTGAATATAAGGTGGCACTGCCTGATAAAAGTGAAAAGTACATGAAAACAATAGTAGCTTTTGCTAATACACAGGGTGGAAAGTTGATTATAGGTGTTGATGACAGGACACATCAAATCGTTGGAGTAGAGAATGAAGTGCTATTTCAATTAATGGATGGAATAGCTAATGCGGTTTCAGATTCATGTGTGCCGCAGATTATCCCAGATATTGAACCACAAACTGTTAATGGTAAAACGGTTATTGTAGTAAGTGTGGAACCTGGTAAGAATCGTCCATATTATCTGAAATCAAAGGGAAAAGAGCAGGGCACTTATATACGTGTAGCTGGAACTTCCAGACTTGCATTTCCAGATAAAGTTAAAGAACTGGAAATGGAAGGAGCTCGAATATCATGGGATGAATTGACTTGCGTAGGATATCCTGTTACGGATGAAGCAACGGAGAAACTTTGTAAAGACATTGAAAGTTTTAGAGAAAAAGCAGGAATGTCTGCAAACTCTGTGAAAAAAGAACAACTTATTAACTGGAAAATTTTAAAACAAAGTGATGGTCAGTTGTTGGCAACAAATGCGTATGCATTACTCACATCAGATTATTTTCCATTTTCAAAGACACAGTGTGCTGTGTTTAAGGGTGCGGACAGAGTTGTGTTTTTGGATAAACGAGAATTTACTGGACCTGTGTATAATCAGATAGAGGAAGCGGTAGATTTTGTGTTGAGGAATATCAGACTTGGCGCTACAATTGGCGGACTAGTACGTAAGGAAAAATATGAACTTCCACCTGAAGCTATCAGGGAAATGATTATTAATGCACATTGCCATCGGAATTTATTGGATGAATCCTGTATTCAGGTTGCGATATACGATGATCGTCTGGAAGTAACGTCGCCGGGAGGCTTATATAATGGATTGACTTATGAAGAGGTAATGAATGGACATTCAAAACTTAGAAATAAAGGTATTGCCAATGTCTTTAGCCAGATGGGACTTGTAGAGGCTTGGGGAAGTGGAATAAAAAGAATTTTTAACTGTGCAAGAGAATATGGACTTCCAGAGCCTAAAATTCAGGAATTTGATAATATGTTCCGAGTAGAATTGTTTAGAAATATTTCTTCAGGTCAGATAGAATCTAATTCTGTAAAGAAAACGGAATGGAATCAGAGAAAATGCGGAGAAAGTTCGGAGAAAGTTCGGAGAAAGTTCGGAGAAAGTTCGGAGAAAGTTCGGAAAAATGAATTAAATGATATTCAAAAGAAAATTATTAACATTCTTTCTATAGATGCTCGTCTACCGGCGGCAAAAATAGCAGAGGAATTATGCATTAGTAGTCGAAGTGTAGAAAAAAATATAAGAAAACTGAAAGAATATGGTATACTCGTTCGACATGGTTCGCCTAGAAATGGATATTGGGAAATTACACAGAAATATGAGTAAAATTAATACCATGGAAGGAATAAATAGAAACAATGAAACAAAAAGCAAATTACAGTTCTCAAATTTATGAATATTCATCCCGAACAAGAAACTTGACAGCAGAAACTGTCGGGGTGGTCAAAGGTGAAAAATATTTTCCTGTTTTTAATGAAAATTTGGTGTTCAAACCACTTACAAAGTCTAAGCCATTTTCTACTCCTCTGTTTGCTTATGCAGAAGTATTCTGGTCGTGGGTGATTAATGAGTATTTTGTTTCTGCTCCGCAGTATCAGCTTGCCATTTGCAAAGACTATGAGACGGAGACTGAGAAGTATTATGATTATGGAACTGTATGTCCGATGATCTACGGAAAAGGTGAACACCTGATGAATCTCTTGGAGTTCTTTCGGAAGTATCCGGGTGACAAAGTAAACATTAATGATTATGTAAATTATTGTCAGATGTTCTATGACTATACAGAGATACTGAACGCAGATTATTTCCAGACCCATCAGGAACTGGCGGAGGAGCTGGCGATTCAGATATTGATCTCGGTTCTGAAAGGTGATCAGAATTACCATTATGAGAACATTGCATTTATATGCAATGAGGCAGGCGAAATCCTGCGGCTGGCGCCGATGATCGATCATGAATTCTCCACGTATTTTATGTTCCCGGACAGTATGTCCAGGCATCTGTACTGGTTTGAGCAGTTGCAGAGATCTATTGCAGGAAATGAGGTACAGCCAGATGAGTATGCAGATTTTACGAATGAGGAAGAACGCAGACTTATGGAAAAGAGTGCTACTTGTTTGCATGGGAAATCTGGTTTATATTAAGGAACATTATCCGAAAGTAACCAAGCTGTTTCTGGAAAAACTGGACAAATTGGAAGCAGACCTTAGAGAAAATAAAGAAATGTTTTACATCCAGAAGAGCCAGAACTATCCGAATCATGCAAATTCCAATGCTTACCTGGCCGGTAAAGCCAGATATAAAGAACATGATGAAGAGAAAACTGCAATTTATGAAGCTGAGTATGGAGGAAGCGGAAAAGAGATACATTTTGATATCATAAACAGCCAGATTGTTTATGAAGTAAAGAAAACCATACAGCAGATGAAAACAATACTGATATCTTAAAAAAGTATAAAATCTGTAGTAATGCCTGCATCAATCCAGATTCTTGTGCTATAATGTTTCTCGTTTATTTAAAAAGGAAAAATTATGTTTTAAAGGAATGCGGATGTTTTTATCCGTATCACATGAATCAGGAGAGGTATATTATGCAAAAGAAAGTTCAGATCGTCAGCGATGGCTCGCTGGATCTTCCACAGGAACTTACGAGAGAAAAAGATATTGAAGTCGTTCCCTTTTATGTGTCTTTTGACAGTGAGACATATAAGAAAGAAGTAGTAGAAATCGGAATCCGGGATTTTTATCAGGAGATGGTGGATCATCCGGATGTATTTCCAAAATCATCTATGCCGTCAGTAGATGATTTTTATCATGCATTTGAGAAGAGTGCGAAAGAGAATATTCCGGTTATCTGTATTTGTATTACAAAGAAATTCAGTGGTTCTCTGCAGTCTGCAACAGTGGCAAAAGGGATGATTGAAGAGAAATATCCGCAGGCAAAGATTACAGTAATTGATTCTACAATAAATACAGTTCTTCAGGGACTTTTTGTGCTGGAAGCATGCAGACTGCGTGATATGGGAATGGATTATGAAGAAATCATTGAAAAGATTCTTCCAATCCGTGAGACCGGACGTATTCTTTTTACAGTTGGAAGTATTGACTATCTGCAGCATGGCGGAAGAATCGGAAAGCTTGCAGGAATTGCAGCAGGTGCACTTGGAATCAAACCGATGATTACACTAAAAGAAGGCGAAATCTTCAGTTCCGGTTTAGCCAGAGGACGTGTCAGATCCATGAAGAAAGTCGTAGAGCATGAGCCAGAGAATATTTGGATGAAGTTAATGCAAAACCGGGAGAATACAGTTTCTGTATTGGTTATGGATACGATTATGAAGAAGCAGTGAAGTTCCGTGAAATGCTGAAAAATCTGGTGAAAGAACGCCTTGGAATTGAAAAAATCGGAATCTATCAGATTGGAGCAACGATTGGAGTTCACACAGGCCCGTATCCGATTGGAATTGGGATTATTAAACATGCAGTTGACTAAAATTGCAATTGTATTATTGAAAATGAAACGATTAAAGAGCTTATTCTGGAAGAAATAATTCTTACCAGAATAAGCTGGATTTGAAATATAGTTTTTTATAATGTAGCACGTGTAAAATAACGATAATGTATTAATCAATCTGTATAAACATCACCTCATGCTCTTGTAATAATTCCTGTATAATAAGAGTCTTATTTTCTGCAAGGATAGTTTCGTTTTTTCTATGAGGAATACTGCACCGTTTCAGATAGGAAATTTCGTTTAAGGTCAGTTGTAGATCTGTTCCCAGATGTCTCCATTCATCAAGGATACTGCCAGATTCTGGACCAAAAATCTGCTTACGGACATGATAGTCTCGGTTTTGTACTCCCTGAAGAGTGAGGGTGATTTCCAAAGCATCATGATTACTGAAAATCTTTTGATCATCATTCATCTCAATCGTAGATTCATCTCTTGAATAGTATTCATAATTCAATGATTTATTATTAAAAAGAATAATAGCAAAGTGATCAAGACCATTCTTTGTAACAATGTAATGACTGCCTCGTTCAACCAGATAATTGTATAATTGTTTGAAGAAAAGTAATGCATAATAAGGTGGCTTACAAAATCCGTCTGAACTGATCAGACCACATGCTCCGTTCAGAATTCGCTTTGCATCAAAATCTCCGGCAAAGATATCACTTGCATGCCAGTAACAAACATAGTCTACTTCGCCAAGTGAATCTGTCATCTGTTTTATCATAATTGCTGCTTTGGCAGCCATATCATTAAATGAATTCCTTTGTATAAAACTAAGATTCCATTCCATTACAACAATGGGACATTCAGGAAAATGGACTTCCTCCAGAACAGAATGGATATAAGCAAGATCATCAGAAAAGAAGGTATCAATATTTTGCCGTATGGCATTCATTTTTGTAGGCTGTTCTGCTTCGCGGTAAGGAAAAGAATTTATAGTTATAAAATCTGGCATATGTTTTGCATTTTGTCCATTCACGGTAGAAGTTTACGATACTGGTCTTTATGCAGGGAGGGACTGGAGCCGACGCCGCCTACAGGAGCATTTGGGATTATTTTTCGTACAGTTTCAAAAAAATTGTCCCATATGTCTACAAAATTTCCAGGAATACCGATTAAGGTTTGTTTATAGACATAATACCAAATCATAAACTTCCAGTTTGATACTTCTTTTAGACCGTATCTATTGATGACATGCATAAGAATTTTTTCAACGATACTATTAAATTGTTGCGAATCAGAAAAGATACGGATAATGGATATTTCCTGAATTTCGCTTAATTTTTTCAGCATTTTCAGGATTTGATTATCGAAGACAATCAAGGGGCATATTCCGTTTTCAACAAGGGAATCTAAAATATAGTCCAAATTAACAAAATTTAACTGATCTAGCTGCTCCTGATTAATGAGACCAAATTCAGGGGAGAAAAGTCCATTAATACATCCATATTCAAAATCAAGATTACGTTTTAAAAATTGAATCTGCCGTTGAAATGTTCCAGAAAGAAGTCGGGATGCAAAACCAAGATATAGCATAGTTCCCCAGGGATTATGGATTTCCTTACCTCTGGTACAGTCAATAACAGCTGACTGAAGCCTTATTTTCTGCTCCTTGACTACAACCATCCGGGTTTTGGAACGATATTTATTCAGCATGGCGGAAATTTGAGATGGATTCTGTACATCTGGATTATCTTTTCGAATTGCCTCCTGTTGACGGTATTCACTTGGGGAAAGATTATAATTTTGTCTGAAAATTTTATTAAATTGAGAAGCAGTTGAAAACCCATTGTTAAGTGCGATATTGGAAACCGGCATCTGACTTCCAGTCAGATCAGAAACAGCGTGCTGAAGGCGGACTTTTGTA
>NZ_JBWLUT010000092.1:0-7405 GCF_056504575.1 Blautia sp. CGZ-1-C1 | reverse complement strand
ATCCTGAGAGGCTAAGAGAACAGTTCAACTAAAACAGAAAATAGATGACTGGCAGTCCGCAAAAGCTCATCACCATCGCCGGGATTTCCCACACTGTAGGTGAGGATGATACTGACAACTCGAAAGGCATTCCCGATTGCCACTGGAACATGTGAGATTTCCCTTAATGATGATAACAGTGTAAAATTTAAATGGTCAGGTGGAAACGAGAGTGGCGGAAAGAAATATCCATTTGCTATGAATGAAAATTTGATGGGACCACTTGCAGATTCAAAATTATTGGAAAACACATTGAGTACCAACAATAATTTTGGACTTGATTCGAACGCTACAAACTCAACAATGGTTCCAGCGATTTTAAAATTAATAAAAAAGAGGACAGTCCGCTAAAAAAAGGTACCTGGGCATATCTGGGCAGTGGAAAGAACCAGAAGAGACGTTATCTTTTCTGGACTTCTGTAAACGTTAGCAACTATCCGGAAGGGACAACAGTTCCTGTCATTATCTGCCGAGCAGATGGAAAATACTATGTTTCCAAGTCAACAACTGCCCAACGAAATGAAAAAAAAACCGTATATGGCAATTGCAGATCATCTCGCTCCTAAGAGTTATCAGGATATTGCTGACGCAGGAGGCACGAACTATAATACTTTACAAGATGCTTATGATGCATACGTAAAGAAAATTACAGAAGATTATTCAAATTTCAAAGATACATTACCGAAAAATTAAATCCCATAAAACAAATACACCGATTTATGAAAGAAAAACGTCTCCATAAACCGGTGTATTTTATTGTCAGGACAGGGGACTTCAGGGAATTTTTTAACAGTTTCTCTCTTCCAGATATTCCAGACATTCATTTACACCTTTAATACCAAGTTCCTTGCGTACTTTATCCTGAATTTCCACCAGACATTCCAAAAGAAGAGGATTAAACATTCCGCATTCTCCATTCAGGATCATCTCCATTGCCTTTTCATGAGAATATGCTTTCTTATATACCCGGTCGCTTACCAGGGCATCATACGCATCCGCCAGTGAGACCACCTGGGCAGATATAGGGATTTCTTCTCCCTTCAGGCCATCCGGATATCCTTTTCCATCATAACGTTCATGATGCCAGCGGCATATTTCATAGGCATATTTCATCATCTCTTCATCATGATACATTTCCAGACTGTCAAGCATCCGGGCACCTATGATCGTATGCTGTTTCATAGCTTCAAATTCTTCCTTTGTAAGCTTTCCGGGTTTGTTCAGAATTTTTTCATCAATTCCAATCTTACCGATATCATGAAGTGCGGAAGCTGTGGCAATCATATGCTGCTGAGACCAGGAAAAATTGTAATTCTCTGATTTTCGCATCAGTCTCTCCAGCAAAAGCTGAGTCAGAATATTAATATGCAGCACATGAAGCCCGCTTTCACCATTTCGGAACTCTACAATCTGACTGAGAATCCCGGTCATCATACGGTTGTTTTTCTCTTTTTCATAAATCTGATCTGTTACCAGATGAATCAGGCGCCTTTGCTTGGCATAAAGCTTGATCATATTGATAACCCGCTGATATACCACCTTGGTATCAAATGGTCTGCTTATATAATCTGAAGCACCCAGTTCGTAGGCACGGCGGATATAACTCTCTGATCCTTCACTGGAAATCATGATCACCGGTATATCCTCGATCCATTTATCTCTGTTCATATAGGCGAGTACTTCAAATCCATCCATTTTGGGCATAATAATATCCAACAGGACCAGGGAGATTTCAGTTCCTTGCTGCTCCAGCATCTTCAGAGCCTCTTCCCCGTCACAGGCCTCCAGGATCCGGTATTCCTTTCCCAGAATTTCCTTAAGTATCTCACGGTTCATTTCAGAATCATCAACGACCAGAAGCTGGGGCAGGTTTCTTTTTTCCACCCTGTCTGTATTTTGCTTCTGATCCCACCGGGTCACTACTATATTTTTATGTCCCTTGGCCATATACATAAATCTGTCTGCTTTGGTGATCGCTTCCTCCAATCTGCCGTGGGTAAACATAGCTCCACCAATGCTCACTGAAAGCTTCAGACGATTAAAACCCGGAATATGTGTCGCATGGATCTTCTCCTGGATCATACGAAGCTTCTGTGAAAAGATTTCTTTCTCAATTCCAGGCAGGATCAACAGAAATTCATCTCCTCCATAGCGCACCAGAATATCCGTACGACGGATATAATGCCGAATTACATTCACTACGGTTGTCAGTACCAGATCTCCTCCATCATGGCCATAAGTGTCATTGAACAATTTAAAATCATCCAGATCGATAACTGCAACTCCGGCATTCAAAGACATATTTTTGACTTTTTCCTCAAAATATCTGCGGTTATACGCCCCTGTCAGCACATCTTTATACAGCTTTTCGCTATATACAGTCAGCTTTTCCGTCAGTTTTTCATATCCTTCCTCATCAGTCAGTGTGTTTTCGTCCAGCTTTTTCAGCATTTCCATTACATAAGGCTCACTGTCAATCTCCAGATACCTTGCAAATACCTGATACATATCAGAATCAAGAAATTCAATTTTGGATGTCTGTTTCTTTTCATTCAGCGCTTTAACGGAAATGCAATTTTCACATCTTTTATCTTTATTCCAGAAAGCATAACACTGACAAAGATTTTTTTCTCCTTCAAGCTTATTTTCCATTCCGGAAGTCTGCAGATCACTCCCTTTCAGGAGACGGACTACATCAAAAATCTCCCGAAGCACCTCCATTTTATTCTCTGCTTCCTGCATCGTCATTTGTTTCCACTCGATCATTATTTTCAGCCTCTCACGAACAACATTTTTTTCTGCAATATAAACTTGTATTATTATACCACTTACTCATCATACAGTACAACAATAATATTTTTTCTTTATCTTCTAAGTTGCCTTACTGTTACTGTTCACACGCCACTATCCCGCGAGGTGTTTTGGCATGAATATGCCAAAATCCCGAGACATACAAGCCAAAATTCCATTGCCGCAGGCAATCTGGAATGAATTTTGGCTACGTTACTGTGAACGGAGTGAACAGTAACGCCTTACTGGTTTCTTTCCATAATACAAAAGAGGCTTGTCACAATGATATCCTATTCCCGGAAACAAGAATACCCTGATGTTTCCACCAGGGTATCCGTTTCTTTTATATTTTATTATCTCTGTAATATACAGAACCAGTTCTGTATCATTCCTTATTTACTTTTCAGGCCATACAAAATCTGCTATTTGTTTTTCACAGCCCAGCGCATTTTAGTAGAGCGGGCTCTTCCATTCTGTGCACATTCCTGAGCAGATGGACGGATCACATCTTTTGCATAATCAGAGTAAATTCCTGCTTTGTATCCTTCTTTGAGAGCTTTCTTTACAAGCTTATCTTCTCCGGAATGGAATGTAAGAATAGCTACACGTCCGCCTGGGCGCAGTGCATCCGGCAGTTTCTCCATAAATTCATACAATACTTCAAACTCGCGGTTCACATCGATACGGAGCGCCTGGAAGGTTCTCTGACAAGTTTTCTTAATCGTATCTTTCTTCTCTTTTTCCGGAAGAAAATCCAGAGTTTTTTCAATTACCTGACGCAGTTTTGTGGTTGTATCAATACGGTTCCCTTTACGGATTTCATCAGTTATCGCTTTGGCAAGCTCTTCACAGTATGGCTCGTCAGAATTCTCATAGAGCATTCCTGCCAGCTCATCTCTGGTAATGGTGTCCAGGCGTTCTGCTGCACTGATACCAGCCTCCTGATTCAAACGAAGGTCCAATGGTCCATCGACTTTAAATGAAAATCCTCTTTTCGGATTATCAATCTGCATGGATGAAACGCCAAGGTCTGCAAGAATGAAATCAAATCCTCCCACTTCCTTTGCAATTTCATCGATTGTACAGAAATTCTGAAGCTTCACCGTGAGAAGATCTTCTCCGAATCCCTGATCTGCAAGACGTTTCTTTGTTTTATCAGATTCCTCCGGGTCTACATCTGTAGCATAAATATGTCCCTTGCCATTCAGACATTTAAGCATCGCTTTGGTATGACCGCCATAACCTAATGTAGCATCAAATCCGATCTCTCCGGGCTGAATATTCAGAAAGTCTATGATTTCCTTAACCATAATGGAAATATGCATCCCGGCAGGAGTATTTCCCTTCTGAATCACATGCTCAATAGTATCCTTATATTTCTCCGGCTGTAATTCCTTGTATTTTTCTTCAAATTTCTTTGGATATTTTCCTTTATAGCGCACCCGTCTTTTGTGTGGTGTCTGGATCTGATTTTCCATAGCCTCTCCTTTACACATTTATTCCTGTGTAATACCGGTTACTTCATAACCAGCTTCTTTGATCACTTCGCGGATTTTATCCTCATTCAGTTTCTCCGGTGCATGGATCACTGTTGTTCCTTTTTCGTGGGAAGAAACTACATCTTCTACACCGAACGCTTCTTTCACTGCTTTGTTTACGTGTGCTTCGCAGTGT
Organism: Blautia sp. CGZ-1-C1; assembly: GCF_056504575.1. Taxonomy (NCBI): domain Bacteria; kingdom Bacillati; phylum Bacillota; class Clostridia; order Lachnospirales; family Lachnospiraceae; genus Blautia; species Blautia sp. CGZ-1-C1. Next base: position 2,902 of record NZ_JBWLUT010000092.1, on the reverse strand, counting down.
CCACACATCATTCCTGTTACATTTACTGTGATTGTTGTCATACCTTTATTCTCCTTGTTTTCTTTTTTATTTTCTTGATCTTTATGATCATGAATTTCATTATTGTTTATATTATTGTCAGCCATATCAGAAGCTGCATTGCGTGTTGTATGATTTCCTGTACTGTCTGCAATATGAGAAGCTCGTAATTCATTCTGCTTAATCTTCTTATCTTTCGATGAGTCATGTACTTTAAACAGATTTAATCTGAGTGCATTTGTAACTACACAGAAACTGGAAAGGCTCATTGCCGCCGCACCAAACATAGGATTAAGTGTCCATCCGAAAATCGGAATCCACACACCTGCCGCAAGTGGAATACCTATCACATTGTAGAAAAATGCCCAGAAAAGATTTTCATGGATATTCTTAAGTGTTGCACGACTTAAACGAATCGCTGCCGGAACATCACTGAGCCGGCTCTTCATCAGTACCACATCTGCTGCGTCAATTGCAACATCTGTACCTGCTCCGATCGCAATTCCGATATCTGCTCTGGTAAGTGCCGGGGCGTCATTGATACCATCTCCTACCATAGCAACACGTCCCTGTTCTTTCAGAGAACGGATTACACTCTCTTTGCCATCCGGAAGTACACCTGCAATTACTTCATCAACACCTGCCTGTGCTCCGATTGCCTTTGCAGTACGCTCATTGTCACCCGTAAGCATGACAACACGGATTCCCATATTCTGTAACTCTTTTACTGCCTGAGGACTATCCTCTTTCATAACATCAGCTACTGCGATCATACCGATCAGTTTATTGTTTTTTGTGAAAAGCAGTGGGGTTTTTCCTTCTCCTGCCAGCTTTTCTGCCTGTAATATCAGTTCCGGTGCAATGGATATCTGATTGCTGATATATTTCATGCTGCCGCCCGTCAGAACTTCATTATCTAATACCGCACGAAGTCCATTTCCCGGAAGTGCCTGAAAATCAGAAACTTCTCTGGCTGTGATCTGTCTTTCCTCTGCCTTTGCAAGAATCGCTTTGGCAAGAGGATGCTCACTCTTCTTCTCCAGTGCATACGCATAGGTAAGAAGTTCTTCTTCCGAAATTCCGTCTGCCGGAACCAGATCTGTCACCTGAGGTTCACCTTTTGTGATCGTTCCTGTCTTATCTAATGCAACAATCTGTATCTTTCCTGCTTCTTCCAGAGAAACTGCTGTTTTAAACAGAATTCCGTTCTTTGCACCCATTCCATTTCCAACCATAATAGCAACCGGTGTGGCAAGTCCAAGTGCACATGGACAGCTGATAACAAGAACAGAAATGCCTCTTGCCAGAGCGAAACCAAATGGTCTGCCCACAAGCAGCCAGATAATCGTTGTGATAATGGCAATACTGATAACTGCCGGAACAAAAACTCCTGAAACGCGGTCAGCAATCTTTGCGATTGGTGCTTTGGTGGCTACCGCATCACTGACCATCTTAATAATCTGTGAAAGTGTAGTATCTTCTCCTACACGGGTTGCCTCACATCTGATAAATCCTGACTGATTTACCGTTGCGGCAGAAACCGCATCTCCCGGATTCTTATCTACCGGAATGCTCTCGCCGGTAAGTGCCGCCTCGTTTACTGCACTGTTTCCTTCCAGGATCACACCATCCACCGGAATATTCTCTCCCGGGCGGACTACAAAGATATCACCTTTGCGCACCTGCTCAATCAGTACTGTAGATTCCTGGCCATCACGCACAACTACTGCTGTCTTAGACGCCAGTTTCATAAGACCCTTGAGTGCATCTGTTGTTTTGCCTTTCGAACGGGCCTCCAACATTTTTCCAACTGTGATCAGAGTAAGAATCATGGCAGCAGACTCAAAATAAAACTCCATCATATAGTTCATAACTGCCGCAGAATCTCCGTCTACCTGTGCCCTTGTCATGGCAAAGAGTGCATAAACACTCCACACAAAAGAAGCCATTGAACCGAGTGCTACCAGTGTATCCATATTTGGAGCGCGATGCCAAAGGCTCTTAAATCCACTGATAAAGAATTTCTGGTTGATAACCATTACGATTCCTGCAAGTAAGAGCTGTACCAGTCCCATTGCGACATGATTATCATTAAACCATGCCGGAAGCGGCCAGCCCCACATCATATGTCCCATTGAAAAATACATCAGCACAAGCAGGAAACCTGCTGATGCGATCAATCTTCTCTTTAATATTGGGGTTTCATGATCTTCCAGTGCTTCTTCCGCTGCTGATGCAGACATCTGTGCTCCGGAAGCTCCTTTTAGTGAAGCGCCGTATCCTGCATCCTGTACTGCCTTGATGATCTCGCCTGAGCTGGCAGTTCCTTCCACTCCCATGGAGTTTGTCAGCAGGCTGACAGAACAGGATGTCACACCCGGAACCTTGGATACAGCCTTCTCAACTCTGCTGCTGCAGGCTGCACAACTCATCCCGGTTACATTGTATTGTTCCATCTTCATTCCTCCTCGTATTTCTATTTCGTAACTGTTCAGTATCTTCACAGTTAGTAAACTGCTGAATAGTCACTCTATTTCATAAGCCTCTGCAAAGTAGCAACCAACTCATCAATTGTCTCATCCTTACCTTCCCGGATATCTCTGGCAACGCAGGTACGGATATGATTCGCAAGCAGTTCTTTGTTAAATGCATTTACTGCCGCATTTACCGCAGCAGACTGAATCAGAATATCATTGCAATATGCATCATTCTCCAGCATACCGATAATTCCACGAATCTGTCCTTCCACGCGTTTGAGACGATTAATCAGCTTTCTGCGTTCCTCTTCGGAACGGTCTGTGTGCTTCTCACAGCAGGGACAGGCTTTCTTTTGTGTATCTGTCATATAGTATACCTCCTATCGATAAACCAAATAATATGTGAA
>NZ_JBWLUT010000091.1:0-38900 GCF_056504575.1 Blautia sp. CGZ-1-C1 | reverse complement strand
TAACGCATTACTCGGACATCACAATGCCGGTCCACGTCCCATGGTGCTCTCTTCGCTGACGGACCGTGAACACGAAATCGTCATGTTGTTGCAGCAGCGCTTAAGTAATCGTGAAATCGGAGAAAAACTTTTTCTTTCTGAAGGCAGTGTGAAACAATATATCAATCAGATTTATTCCAAACTTCATATCGGAGGCGATACCCGCACAAAACGAAAACAATTATTAGAATTGCTTTCATCCAACAATTAATTTATTTGTTACATTTCATGGAGGTACATATGAAAAACTATCAGATTACACAGTGGTGTGCTAATTTTATCAGACAGCAGGTAACTGAGGGCGATTTCTGTATAGACGCCACTATGGGAAATGGCAACGATACACTTTTTATTATCTCAATTATGCAAAACGACAGGGAAAGTGCTGGCTTTCGATATCCAGAAACAGGCACTGGCTGCCACCAGAGAAAAGCTGGTCGCTGAGCATGCTCCTCAAAATTACACCCTTCTTTTGGAATCCCATGCAAATATGTCTAAGTATGCCGAGGCAGATAGTATAAGCTGCATTGTTTTCAATTTCGGCTATCTTCCGGGCGGCGATCATTCCCTCGCGACCAGAGGCGAGACCAGTATTCAGGCTTTAACACAGGCTTTATCTCTGCTGAAAAAGAGAGGCATGATCTCTCTTTGTATTTACAGCGGCGGTGATTTCTGGCTTTGATGAACGAAATCAGATTCTTTCCTGGCTGAAAGAATTGGATCCGCATAAATATCTGGTAATAAAAAGTGAATATTATAACCGGCCAAATAATCCTCCGATCCCTGTACTTATCATAAAAAATTGACAGTACAAAAAGACACCGGAAAAGAATATATCGTAAAAATCTTTTCCAGTGTCTTTTGTAATCTAAGTATTTTTTTAATCTGTTCTTTCTCCGAATTTTCTTATCTGACCAGAGAATTGAGAATTCATTCTGTTTAGTCTGTGATCTTGATTGTCTCAATCACCGGCTGTTCATCTGCCGGAATCGTTCCGTTGTTGTCTGTTGGTTTAGCGTCCTCGCAGATCTTATCTACAATGTCCATTCCTTCTGTTACATATCTCCAAATCCTGCATAATCACCGTCCAGGAATGTGCTGTCTGTCTGAACGATAAAGAACTGTGAGCTTCCACTGTCCGGATCACTTGCTCTCGCCATGGAAATAGTTCCTCTTGTATCAGAAATATCGTTATCTACTCCATTGTTGCTGAACTCACCCTTAATGTTCTCGTCAGATCCGCCTGTTCCATTTCCATCGGATCGCCGCCCTGGATCATAAATCCATCATGATGCGGTGGAAGTCACATAGTCATAGAAACCTTCCTGTGCAAGCTTCACAAAATTTGTTACAGTAATCGGCGCTGTATCTGCATCCAGTTCCACATCAATCGTGCCATAATCTTTTACTTCGATTTCTGCATGATGAGTTCCTGTAAGTTCTTTGGAAGTATCCAGAAGTACACCTGTGTTGCTGTCTTTTCCATCTTCTGTATCACTATCAGTGTTATCTATATCCGAAGATTCGCTGTCTTCTTCATCAAATCCGTCAGTAAATCCTGCCTTCTCTGCCTCTTCTTCACTTACTGTATCTTCACTGTCAGAAGAAGTGGAATCTGTCTTGGTTTCTGTCTGATTGGAAGTTTCTTCCTTTGTTGTTTCTTCTGTCTTTGTTGGTTCCTCTGTTTTATCGCTGCTGCCACATCCTGCCAGTAAACTTGCTGACATGGCTGTAACGCAAAGTGCTGCCAGTAATTTTCTCTTCATTATTCTCTACCTCCAAAATTATTCCGTTTCAAGGCTTTTATATCATTTATTACCATCCTCAAAACACAATCTTATCTGATTATAACCTATCCTGAAAAAAAAACAACTCTTTTCACAAAATGTTCAGATTGTCTGGTTTACTTCCTGACATTTGCCTGTTAAAATATACCTGAAATACAGTAAATACAGAACGATATCCAGGGTTCAAAAAAGCTGCTCAGACCTATACAATAAAACTTTTGAATTTTGGGCCCTGATACCATATATATTCATCTGCTAAAAGCATGAGTAATTATTCTTATTTGAAAGTGAGGAATCCGAAATGGAAAAAATTACAAGTTTTACCATTGACCATATCAAACTTCAGCCGGGTGTCGACGTTTCCCGCAAGGATCCGGTTGGAAACAGTGTGATCACCACGTTTGATATCCGTATGACCTCTCCGAATGAAGAGCCGGTCATGAACACTGCAGAGCTTCACACAATTGAGCATCTTGGCAGCTACTTTTCTCAGAAATCATAAGGAATTCGGTCCTGAAGATGATCTACTGGGGACCAAATGGGATGCCGTACCGGAAAATGTCTATCTTCTTTTAGCCGGAGATTATGAATCAAAGGATATCGTTCCGCTTATGATCGAAACTTTTGAGTTTATCCGTGATTTCGAGGGCGACGTCCCGGGAGCATCTGCCAAAGACTGTGGAAACTATCTGGATATGAATCTGCCAATGGCCAAATATCTGGCTGAGAAATTCCTGGATGAAGTTCTCGATGACATCAATACCTGACAGACTTGTCTATCCACAGTAAGTAAGAACATATTTAAGTTTGACGAAGTGACTGTCTCTTAGCCATACTCTTTGCGTTGTATGTCTCAATATCAGGCGGATATTCGTAATTGATGCAAGAGCTTACTTATATTTGATTAAAACAAAAACCGCAGAAGCTACCGAGTTATTATCACTCACCGCTTCTGCATTTATTTTTTTATTCACACAATAAATCTAATATCTCTAATTCATGGATAGTTATTAAACTCCCTAGTATTCTGCACTTTCATCATAGGAAGTATCATCGTAAGATGTATCTTCAGCTGCACCTGTATCTGCTGTTGCGGCTGCCGCATCTGCTGCAGGAGCTGTCGTTGTCACAAAATCTCCGCTGGCATAGCATGTCTGTCCGTTGTAGTCCACACGGATCCAGCCATTCTCACATACACCTGTACTGTTCAGCTGAGTTCCGGATGCCACGCTTGCAATCAGTTCTGCATCCGCGCTTGCGTCAGAACGAAGGTTCAGTTCTGCAGATGCATAAGATGTACCAGTCTTTACTTCTACCTTCACACCACTGGCTGTCTGCTCTGCTGAAGGAGTAGGTGTTGCCTCCGGTGTCGGTGTCGCTTCCGCTACTTCAGGAGTAGGTGTTACCTCCGGTGTTGGTGCTACATCTCAACGATCATAACACTGGAATCAATAGTAGGGTCAAATCCTGATCCCTGAACGGCAAATGCAAGTCCCAGTACCAGAACCAGCCAAAGTGATTTTTTCATAAGTAGAATCCTCCTTTATCAAACACGACTGCTATCCTTTCGTGTCTTCTTTCTGTCCGCTCACATGCGGGCAATAACCTTTGAGTATTAATATACACGATTCTCACGGAACACGGGGTTAAACGTTACTGGTTACTTGTTCACATACCTCAAAAAAGGACTTCCACTTCTCCCCCGCAGATCATTCCCAGGTTTGCACCGCCCTGATTGGACAGATTATACTTTCTGATTTCTCCGTGCCTCGCCTTCCGGTGCATATTTAAGAGCCTGAAATTCCACATTTCCTCCGCCAATGCTTCCATGCAATCTGCCTTCTTTGTCCAGGAACATTTTACTTCCTGTTCCTCTTGGTGAAGAGCCACTCTTGGAAATGATCGTGATCATAACTCCGCTTTCCTTTTCCCGGACAGCTTTTTCTACCGTTTCATCAATATAGGAAACATTGTATTTATTTTTTTCCTGTACGATCTCGGCGGTGATACTCTACCGCAATTTCTGCCGGCATGTGCCCTCCGATTGGAAGTCCGATCGGTGCATGGATCGTATTGAGCTGTTCTTTGCTAAAGCCCTCTCCAAGCAGTTTTTCCATAGTCAGTTTTACTTTATTTCTGCTTCCGATCATGCCCAGATAGGTATATGGACGTCTTAAAATCTGCCTTGCGCTGGCACTGTCTCCCAGATGGCCTCTTGTTACTATCACATAGTAAGCATTTTCATATTCCGGAATTTTATCGGGAATCTCGTCATAACTTCCCGTTATCAGACGGTCTGCATCCGGAAATCTCTCCGGAGTCACAAAATCTTTTCTATCGTCCATAACTGTCACATGAAATCCCAGCATTTTTCCGATTTTTGCCACAGGCTGAGACACATGTCCTCCACCAAGAATAATAAGCTGAGGATTTTTTACATAAATTTCTACAAAAAAATCATTCTCTTTGATATGAACGACTTTTGTATCCTGACACGCAGCCAGCTCTGCCTCATATTCTTTCCAGAAATCTTCTGCCTTACTGTCAAAGGCTACGCAACTTCCTTCTTTTATCAGGCATTTCTCTCCTTTATGGCTGCCATTCAAAAACATCGCTGTTTTAACTTTTCCTGTTTCTTCCAATATCTGATAAATTTTCTTGTACATAGTCTCTCCTGTCTCAATCCCCTCTTTCTGTTTTTCATTGTGATTTTTTCAAAAATATATTATAATTGACGGAAAAGGGGGAAATATCATGAAAAAAAGCAAATTTCTACACAGCCTGCCGTTCAAATTACTTGTCGGCGTGGCTCTCGGCATTTGTATCGGACTCCTGCTGAATATCTCAGATGAATCCGCCATCACAACTGCCATATTGAATCTGGTTGTGACGCTGAAATATATCTTTGGTCAGCTGATCAATTTCTGTGTTCCACTAATCATTATAGGATTTATCGCGCCATCCATTACCAAACTTGGAAACAATGCTTCCAGAATGTTAGGAGTTGCAGTCTGTATTGCTTATGCTTCCTCACTGGGAGCCGCTTTATTCTCTGCGCTGTCCGGATATGTGCTGATTCCACACTTATCCATCAGTTCCACTGCTGATCACCTGAAGACTCTGCCTGACGTGATCTTTGAACTTTCTATTCCGCAGATCATGCCTGTTATGAGTGCACTTGTATTATCGGTTATGCTTGGACTTGCAGCTACCTGGACAAAAGCCAGCCTGGTTTCATCCTTTCTGGATGAGTTTCAGAAAATCGTGCTTTCTATTGTAGCCAGAATTATCATACCGATTCTTCCTTACTTTATCGGACTGACTTTCTGCTCTCTCGCATATGAAGGAACTATTACCAGACAGCTTCCTGTCTTTCTTAAGGTAATCGTAATTGTTTTGATAGGGCATTTTATCTGGATGGCTCTTCTGTATGTACTTGCAGGCATTTACTCCAAAGAAAATCCTATGGAAGTCGTAAAGCACTATGGACCGGCATATCTTACCGCCGTAGGAACCATGTCCTCTGCTGCCACACTTGCAGTTGCTCTCCAGTGTGCGCGTAAAGCAAAACCTTTAAGAAAAGACATGGTTGATTTTGGTATTCCGTTATTTGCCAACATTCATCTCTGTGGATCTGTTCTCACAGAAGTCTTCTTCTGTATGACGATTTCTAAAATCCTTTATGGCGCAGTACCTGCACCGGGAACTATTGTTCTTTTCTGTGTTCTGCTTGGTATTTTTGCCATCGGAGCTCCCGGTGTACCTGGCGGAACCGTTATGGCGTCTCTGGGAATCATTACCGGCATTCTGAAATTCGGAGATTCCGGCACTGCTCTGATGCTGACTATCTTTGCTTTGCAGGACAGTTTCGGAACTGCATGTAACGTAACAGGCGATGGCGCTCTGACTTTAATCCTTACCGGATATGCGAAACGTCATAATATTAAAGAACAGCATATCAGTGTTGATCTTTAACAGTATGAATTATAACGAACGCCCAACGCATCCTAGTCATAGTCATAGGATATTCACAATTGAAGCAGGGGACTTCCTTGATTTGGTTAAAAATGCATTCTGCAAAATATAATTGATTTACAAAACCATCATATGTATGCTTCTGTTTTAAACAGACATACACACTGATGGTTGTTTATATCACAGGAATTTAATCACTACAGAGAATCTTTCAGGCACCAGACTGAATTCTTTCTTTATTTATAATTATGAGCGAGTTATGGGCGAATCACCTTGTCTGCACCTGTCATACGCTCAGCAATCGTATACATGTCTGTAACCTTACCAACCATCAGCTTATCCATCAGTCCGTAATGTTTCAGGCAGGTACCACAAGTCAGAATTTCTACTCCCTCTTCTTCCATCTTTTTCAGATCTTCAATACTCTCAGAACCTTCTGTCGTAAGTTTAGCTCCTCCATTTATAGAAGAGAATTGTATCCAGATGTGTATCCATCTGAGAAAGCGCATAGATAAATCCCTTGATCAGAATCTTTACCAAGTTCATCATCACCATTCCCCATAACATTAGATGAGATTACAGCTACTGTCACTTTTTTATGTGGTGTCTCGCATACGAATTCTTCTTCATTTACATCTCCACCCGCCTGCTCTGTCTGAACAGTCATTTTTACCTGGTATTTCTTATCCTCCAACTTCTCTGACACAAATGTGCATCCTGTTTTATTTGCAAGTCTGCTCAGATTGTTTACTGCAGTTTCATTATCAACCAGAATCTCAATTTCATCACCGATTGCTGCCTTGTCAATTACTTTCTTTGCTCATTACTACCGGGATTGGACACTGCTTTCCCATTGCGTCTACTTCATGTCTCATTTTGGGTCACCTCTTAATTATTTATTCTTTCGAACATACAGCCTTGCCAGAACGCAATTTTATATGTTCAAATTCATTATTCTATATCTTTCCACTCCATCACAGCAACTTCTTACCACGTTTAATATATTTACCGGCTTTCTCCACCAGCACCTTTCCATTCTGTACCAGACATGCGCGCCTCTTAAGTAAACGCTGTCAACATCCCCATGAAGTTTAAATCCCTCATATGGATTGTTATCTGTATTATAAAGATGTGTCTTAGCAGAAATCACGTTTTCTTTCTCCGGGTCAAATACAACAATATCTGCATCACTGCCTTCACGTATCACACCCTTCTTCGGATAAACGCCATAAAGCTTTGCCGCATTTTCACTTAACAAACGGCACATCTGTTCCTGTGTGATTTTGCCGGTACGAACGCCATATGTATAGAGTAAAGTTCCTCTTGTCTGCACTCCGGGAAGCCCTCCCGGAATCTTTGTGAAATCATCTTTGCCTAGCGCTTTCTGCTCCATGGTAAAACTGCACTGGTCTGTGGCAACCGTCTGGATATCACCGTTTGCCAGCGCTTTCCAGAGACAGTCCTGATCTGTTTTCTTACGGATTGGAGGTGCGCACACATACTTCGCACCCTCAAAATCTGGTTTGGAATATACACTGTCATCCAGAAGCAAATACTGCGGACAGGTTTCTGCATATACCTTCTGTCCATTCATTCTGGCACGCATCACCTCTTCAAAAGCTTTCCTGTTCGTCAAATGAACCACCATAACCGGTGCATCTGCTGCATCTGCAATCACCAGAAGGCGGTGAACTGCCTCCGCTTCCATGATGTCCGGACGTACCAGGGGATGATTCTCAGGTCCAAATCGCCCTTCTTTCTTCGCCTCCGCGATTAACGCATCAATCGCTCCTGCATTTTCACAGTGTACTCCCGCAAAACATCCGTATTCATTTAATTTCTTAATAATTTTATAAAGATCACCGTCATCTACGATCATCGCCGGATATGTCATATAAAGCTTAAAGCTGGTGATTCCTTCATTGATCATATCCTGAATTTCTTTCTCCGTTTCTTCATTCCATTCTACAACAGACATATGGAACGAATAATCGCAGGAACATTTTCCGTCCGCTTTCTTATGCCATTTTTCAAGACCTTCTTTAAGAGTATGTCCGCCTTTGTCCTGAGATGCATAATCAATCACCAGCGTCGTTCCGCCTGCAATCGCAGCTTTTGTACCTGTCTCAAAATCATCCGCAGTTACTGTACCTGCCACTTCCAGGTCAAAATGTGTATGTCCATCAATAAATCCCGGGAAGAGTAATTTCCCACTGACATCAACAACCCGGGCATCCTCTGACTCCAGATTCTGTCCTACCTTTACGATTTTCTCTCCATCTATCAGAACATCTTCCCTGACAGACATATCCCCCGATACTACCGTACCATTTTTCAATAAAGTTTTCACTTTTTTGCCACCCCTTTCTTTTTTTGTATTTAAGAATTACTGTTACTGCCTGTAATGAACAGCAACTATTTATGTGTAAAATATACCACCATTTAAATGACACTTCAATCATTTCAGAGAATATTCACAAATTCTTTTAGGTATTCACATTTATTTTTTTAACACTCTTTTTATTTTTATTTTTTTATGTTAAAATATAGAAAACGTGCAGTTTTCGTACATCTTGCTGTTCATTCTGTCTCTGCTTTTGGCAATCCAACACATGAACAGTAACAAAAAATCATTTCATTTAGGAGGGAATTAAATGGGACGACTTACTGTATTAAAACAAATCGCCGCTGATATCGCATCTCAGTTCGGGCCTGACTGTGAAGTAGTAATCCATGACCTGAAGACTTCAGAACCAGAGCATTCTATCGTGTATATTGTAAACGGGCATGTTACAAACAGAGATATCGGAGACGGACCATCCAGCGCGGTTTTTGATGCGATCCGTAATCAGGAGAAAGGAAAAGCCCCGGAAGACCATACCGGTTATTTGATGAAAACTTCCGACGGCAAGATTCTTAAATGCAGCACCTCCTACATCCATGACGATGACGGCACTCTTCACTATGTTTTCGGAATCAATTATGATATCACCAAACTTACCATGATCGAGTCCGCACTTCATTCTCTTGTCACTCCTGAGGACAAAGAAGAAAAGCCGAAAGAAATCACTCACAACGTTAATGATCTTCTTGACCATCTGATTGAAGAGTCTGTTGCACTTGTCGGTAAACCTGTAGCTCTAATGAATAAGGAAGATAAAGTTACTGCTATTCAATTCTTAAATGATGCAGGTGCATTCCTTATCACCAAATCCGGAGATAAAGTTGCAAATTACTTTGGCATCTCCAAATATACGTTATACAGTTATATTGATGTAAACAAATAGAAAAACTCCCTGGAATACTGTTTTTGCAGTATCTCAGGGAGTTTTTTTCTATATATCCAGGAACCAGAAGATAATTTATAATATCATGGCAGGAAATCATTTTTTCTTTTTGGCGCGAATGGTAACTATATGGTATAAATGGTAAGCAAATTAGGGGATAAGGGGTTGTGTTTGATTTGGGAATCTTTTATACTGAACATATATTATGATGTTCCATATAATAATATTCCGGCTGATAGGGAATTTTCTGTCAGACATTGGCAATGCACCTGATTTTCGTCGGAGTTACAGATGAATGGAGGTGCTGTTATGCTGGTGCAGGTTTTATCTGCTATTCACAATATAACTACTTTGCTTTTCGGGATTTTTGTTCCGCTTTTTTTCTTGGGGTGAAACCCAGACGCAAAAATATCCTGACTTTATTTCTGCTGTTTTGCGGACAGGGATCGTTATATATTATTGATTTTCTGATATTCGGGGAAACACTTGCCAATCAGTCTTATCCTTTGATCGTACATTTTCCTTTGATCTTATTCCTGACTTTTTATTACAAGTATCCTTTAATCTCTTCCGCAGTTTCCGTTTTCTCCGCATACCTATGCTGTCAGGTGAGTAACTGGATGGGATTATTCGCTCTACAAATGACAGAAGCCCAATGGTGTTATTATACTGCAAGAATCCTGACTACACTTGCCACATTTATCCTTCTGTACAAATATGTATTCCGCTCCACCCGGACACTCTTTTCCAAAGAGCCAAGAGAACTTTGCATCATAGGTTTTCTGCCTTTTGTTTATTATATTTTTGATTATGCCTCTACCAAATTTTCCAGTCTGCTTTATTCCGGAAATAAGGCAGTAGTTGAATTTATGGGATTTGCCTTCTGTAACGCTTATCTCGCATTTCTCATAATCTACTTCCGGGAATATGAAGACAAACAGGAATTAAAACAATACAGCACGCTTCGTGAAATGCAGGTTCAGTCCATGCAAAAAGAAATCGAACAGGTAAAAATAAGCAGCCAGAAACTTGCGATCCTTCGACATGATATGCGCCATCATCTGAATATCATTCTAACTCAGCTGCAAAATGGACATTCAGAAAAAGTACAGGAATATATCAAAGAAATCAGCTCTGCATACGATGATACGATTATTTCCAACTATTCCAGAAATGAAATGTTAAATTCCGTAATCTCTATTTATCATTCTCGTTTCACAGATAAGGGCTTCTCTCTTGAATGTAATATTTCCACATCAAAAGAACTTCCCTGTTCTGACATTGCAGTCTGTACGATCCTGTCAAACGCACTGGAGAATGCCATGCATGCTCTGGAACAGATGAATATTGTTTCAAAGCGGGCCAGACTTATTGTTTCTCAGAAAAAAGAACATCTGCTGATCCAGCTCGAAAATCCTGTAGAGAAAATTCCGGAGTTTGTCGATGGTGTTCCTGTTTCCAACAGAGATGGACATGGAATCGGAGTAAAAAGCATCATTTATTACGTTGAGCAGTTACATGGACAATGTCATTTTTCTGTCTCTGAACATTGCTTTGTTCTGAGAATTATCATCTGATGTTTTGGTATACAGATTTTAGCAATTCCGGAAAAATACCGGAGCTGCTATAAAATGGTTTTACATAATCTTATAGAAAGGTCTTATAATTTATGAAAATAGCAATCTGTGATGATGAACTATCTTCCATTCAGGAAATACGCTCTCTTCTGACGCACTGGGCGGTCAGACACGATCTGTCTTTTACCTTGTATCAATATTCCAATGGAGACGATCTGCTTCTTGCTTTGAAAAATACTTCTATGGATCTGATCATTCTGGATATTATCATGCCGTTACTAAATGGGCTGGATACAGCCAGAGAGCTTAGAAGTGAGGGTATTACTGTTCCACTTATCTTTCTAACCTCATCGAGGGATTTCGCTTTGGAATCTTATGAAGTAAAAGCTTTAAATTACCTGCTTAAACCAATAGACAGCCGGAAGCTCTTCTCTGTCCTGGATGATTTTCTGAAGAATTTTGAAAGCTCTGCCGAAACTTTTACTGCACATACCGCAAACGGTTTCTGTAAAATAGCACTCAATGATGTAGATTATCTGGAAGCACAGAATAAATGGGTGCTGGTATATCTCTCTGACGGAAAAGTTCAAAAACTACGTGAACAGTTTTCGAAATGCGAAGGGATTCTTACCCCTGAAAAGGGGTTCTTTAAGTGTCACCGCAGTTATATTGTAAACCTTTCACGCATCCGGCAGTTCACAAGAACACAGATTACTACTGCATTTTCTTCCTCTGTCCCAATTTCCAGGAACAGCTACGCCGCATTTAAGGATGCATATTTTGCATTTATGTTTGACTCAGGAACAAATTTCACAACTCTTGATTAATTTGATTAGTTCTTTACTTTTCCATCTCATGCGCCTGTTTATAAATTTCACAGGCAGCATGATTTACACATCTGTCATGTGCACAGTCCATAAATGTTAATGTTCTTTTGCCTCCTTCTACAGTATACTCGCAGCAAACCGTCTGCGCCCCATTACATGTTCTACAAAATCCCGAAATAAATTCTTCTTCAATTTCCATTACTCTTCTCCTATCTCATATAATAATGTTAAGGTAAAAAGGTCTTTTCTCCCTGACTTGATGTCTATGTCAAATTTTCTCTTATCTCGTTAAAATTGTAGCAATATTCACAATTTTCCCATTTAATTTCGTATTTTTATTGCATTTTATTACAAACAGATTTATAATCAGTATAACATAAAAATATGCGGAAATGCCAAAATATAATGAAAAAGAGGGAAAATGTTATGAACAAAGAACTATATGACGAAGCGGTGCGCTCTAACACTCTTTCAAAGAATCTGATTGCTGAATTAATGGAGAGCATGAACTACAGCAGTATTTCATTTATCAACTGGACTGTAGAAGTATTGAAGATTATCAAAACACGACTGGAACGTGGAGATAAGATTACAGATGAAGTGTCTAAAATTACTTACGATATGAAATCTTTCCGTAAATTCGTAGAGACTAATTTCTCTTCCTATATTACAAGCCAGGTTTTCGATGCCCCTGACAAAGCCGAGAAAGTATATTTTTCTCTTGAAGCATCCGAAGACGGACATACTTACAATATGGTCATGACAAGTTCTTCAAAGAATAAAACATATAAGTGGATCTCCAGTCTCAGCGAGCGCTTCTCATTAGTTGAAATGATTGCTACCGGAATTGTATACCTGAAAGATAGATAAAACAAATACATATCAGCCATTTATTTCCAAAAACGGTAAAATACTGCAGATATGATGTAGAAAAGGGACAGATCATAGAATTATAACCTTAAGTCTATTGCCGATGAATATTTACAATTGAATCAAAGGACAAATAAATGCTTCTGACAAACTTAAGAATATCATTAATAACAAAATTTATTAAAAAAATCCCCCGCTTAATGGCGAGGGATTTTAATTTAATCATATTCAGATTAGTTGTTGATGAGTTTGTCTTCACCATTCCAGCTGTAAAGTTTACGGATACTCTTCGCCAACTTTTTCAGACTGATGCTCGGAAGCTTTCTTTCTCATAGCTTTGAAGTGAACCTGTGCACCTGCATCAGACATATCAAGTAAGAAGTCTTTTGCAAATGTACCATCCTGGATATCAGAAAGAATTTTCTTCATAGCCTTCTTTGTATCTTCTGTGATGATCTTAGGTCCTGTGATGTAATCGCCATATTCAGCAGTGTTGGAGATAGAATATCTCATTCCTGCGAATCCTGACTGATAGATCAGGTCTACGATCAGTTTCATTTCATGAATACATTCAAAGTATGCATTTCTTGGATCATAACCAGCTTCAACAAGTGTTTCGAAACCTGCCTGCATAAGTGCGCAAACACCACCGCAAAGTACAGCCTGCTCACCGAAGAGGTCTGTCTCTGTCTCTACACGGAATGTAGTTTCAAGAAGACCAGCTCTTGCTCCGCCGATTCCAAGACCATATGCCAGTGCAAGATCCTGAGCTTTTCCTGTATAATCCTGCTCTACAGCAATAAGACAAGGTGTTCCTTTTCCAGCCTGATACTCACTTCTTACTGTGTGACCAGGTGCTTTAGGAGCGATCATAGTAACATCAACATTCTTTGGTGGTTTAATGCATCCGAAGTGAATGTTGAAACCATGAGCGAACATCAGCATATTACCTTCCTCAAGATTTGGCTCAATGGATTCTTTGTAAAGCTTAGCCTGTAATTCATCGTTGATAAGAATCATGATAATATCAGCCTGTTTAGCTGCTTCTGCTGCTGTATATACCTTAAAGCCCTGCTCTTCAGCTCTCTTCCAGGATTTGCTGCCTTCGTACAGACCGATAATGACATCACATCCGGATTCCTTTAAGTTCAGAGCATGTGCATGTCCCTGGCTTCCGTATCCAATAATTGCAATTTTCTTACCATCCAGTAAGCTTAAATTACAATCTTCCTGATAAAAAATCTTGTTAGCCATTTTATTTTCCTCCTGCTAATCGTAAAAAAAATTTATCGTTAAGGGATCTAGGCCCCTAGCAAACTTAACAAAATATATTCTGTTCCCTGAGATATGTAAATATGTAAATATTTAAATAACACTCTCTCATTCACTCTTACAGATAAGTAACATCCTCCGAACCTCTTGACAGTCCGGTCATTCCGGTACGTGCAAGTTCAAGAATTTCATAATCTCCCATCAGTTCAAGGAATGCTTCCAGTTTCTTATAATTGCCTGTCATCTCCAGAATCATGGAATCCACACTTACGTCTGCAACCTTTGCATGGAAAACATCCGCAATGGAAATAAGACTCTGTCTCTGCTCCGGCTTCGCTGCCACTTTAATCATCAGTAATTCATGGCATACACTGTTATCCGGTTCAAGAATCTTGATTTCTCTTACATCTACAAGCTTGGCAAGCTGATTCGTAATCTGCTCCAGGATCAGTTCATCCCCGCTGCACACAACGGTAATTCTGGAAAAGCGTTCGTCCGCTGTCACACCTCCGGTAATGCTGTCGATGTTGTAGCCTCTGCGGCTGAATAGTCCAGATACTCTGGTTGTTACACCTGCTGTGTTATCTACTAACAGGGATAATACTCTCTTCTGCATGTTCCACCTGCTTCCATCGTGCATCCTTTCAGCACGTTAATATAATAAATAGCTCGTATGGTTATCATTATATCAATAATCATAATTTTGTCAATAAATTTTTCACACAAAAACAAATGTCTTTCTGCGACAGCTTTTGTAGATTTTTTCGTTACCGGGCAAGAAGCGAACAGTAACATTTTTTCTGTCTATATCAGATACTTGTCCCTGAGTTCTTCCACCATCTTTGGCTTCAGATAAAATACCTCCTGGAAAAACTTTTCCATAGAGCCATATTTCAGCTTTATCATTTCAAATACGATTCTGAGATATTCCTCTTTTACTTCATAAAAGGTCTGCAGTTTTCTCTGCATATTTTCATCTGCTTCCGGCCAGGTCTGCAGAAGTCTCTGCATATACAGGAAATCCTTTGCCAGATACCGGTTCGTGCGCAGATAATCTTCATAGATAATTCGGTCCTCAACACCAAGCAGGCTCAGTAGAAATGCCGTTCCGAGTCCGGTGCGGTCTTTTCCTGTCTCACAGTGCCAGAGAACGGCTCCTGTCTCCTGCTGGAAAAGAATATCTATAAACCTGGCATATTGTTTCAACACCAGCTGATCTTCGCACAAATTTCTGTACTGTGTCCGCATATACATTTCTACATCATCCGGCATTTTATCCAGCCAGTCCAGAAGTTCTTCTTTGTTGCTGATCTTCTGTATAGCTTCATCTACGACTGGCACATGATAGTACTCCACATCTGCCATGATCGTATCCGGTCTGCACTTACGTTCCACTGAAGAGCGCAGGTCAATAATTATTTTCAGATTATATTCTTCCACCAGTCTGGTCTTGTCTGCGTTGGACAGATGGTATAACTCCCCGCTTCTTAAAAGCCGTCTTGGCAGAATATGTCTGCCATCCGCAGTCGCAATCGCACCAAGATCCCTGGTATTCGAAAGGCTCTGAAGAAGGATTCTTCCTCCCTTTGGAAATCCGGACGCCATATCCGGGTTTAAGATTCTAAGAATCCGGATGCACTCATAGATTTCCTTCTCTGTCATATCAAATTTGTATCTTTTCTTACGTCTGGTAACGATTACAAGATAATTCACACTCAGCTGCCTGTCATCGCCCTCATCTGAGCCCTCTTTTCTCATATAAGCCCATACGATGTCTTTGCATGGAAGGCTGTTTATCATCATGTGTCTGGTAAAAACCAGAAATCCATCTTCAATTCGTATTTTTCCGTACTTCATGTTCCACCACTCCACTATCTACGGTTTTATTGTTTTTTCATAACAATCTCTTTTTCAGGATAGCATAGAAATCCTGATTTGACAATTCCTGTCAATCGTTTATAATCTAGTTATTCTTCTGAAAGGATACATAATTATGGAAAATCTTGTTTTCTGTCTTAACGCCACGATTCCCATCTTTCTGACATTGATGCTGGGACTTTTTTTCAGGCGGATCGGGCTTTTTGATGACATTTTTGTCAGCCGGTTAAACAAATTTGTATTTAATGCCGCATTGCCCGCTCTCTTGTTTCTGGACATTGCGAAATCTGATTTCTACAGTGTCTGGAATACAAAGTTCGTATTATTCTGTTTCTTTGTAACCCTGATCAGCATCGGAATCTCCACAGGACTTTCTTATCTGCTGAAGCCGCGCAACATTCAGGGTGAATTTATCCAGGCATCTTACCGAAGCAGTGCAGCGATCCTTGGTATTGCCATTATCCAGAATCTCTACGGAAACGCCGGAATGGCTCCGCTTATGATCATCGGAAGCGTGCCTCTTTACAATATCATGGCCGTCACAACACTTTCTCTCTTCGCTCCCGGCGGTGGAAAGCTTGATACGGCAAAACTTATCAAAACTCTAAAAGGAATCGCCACAAATCCTATCATCCTCGGAATTCTGACCGGTATGATATGGTCATTACTGCATTTCCCGATGCCGGCGATTCTCGAAACTTCCGTAAATAATCTCGGAAAAACAGCTACTCCTCTTGGACTGATGGCCATGGGCGGCGCATTGAAATTCGGCAAGGCATTTGCAAGGCCAAAACCGCTGATTGCCTGTACTTTCTTAAAGCTGGCAGGATATGAGGCAGTATTTCTTCCGATTGCCGTGATGCTTGGCTTTTCCCATGATATGCTGGTAGCGATCATTATCATGCTGGGTTCTGCCACAACTGTAAGCTGCTATATCATGGCAAAGAACATGAATTACGATGGAGATTTTACCTCCGGTGTCGTTATGACTACCACTCTGTTCAGTTCGTTTACCATGACAATCTGGCTTTATATATGCAGAAGCCTGGGACTTATTTAATCCCAGGCTTCTTTTTTTATTGCTTTTATATTTTTCAGTACTCTTTTTCATTCGCTGCCTCTATCAGACAATATCCGGAATGATTTTTATCCGGCTTATATAAGTCCCAGATATTCAAGACCATTCCGGATTCCGTAATGGAACATATCCTGCGTGATATAATCTGCCAGTGCTTTTATCTTCTCTGAACCATTTCCCATCGCAACTTTCACAGCTGCGTATTCAAACATCGCCAGATCATTATTGCTGTCTCCGAATATGATCGTATCTTCCCATGGGATATCAAAGAGTTTACAGACTGCGGCAATTCCCACTGCTTTGTTAAATCCTTTCGGAACCAGTTCAATCGTCGTTCCTGCGATTCCGGAATTGCTCTCATGACGGATAATGTCATAATATTCGCCAAGCTCCCTGCACGCAGCTTCTGCATCGCAGCCCTTCACCATCTTGGCACTGATCTTATTGATCTTCATACAGTCTTCATTTCCTCTGATTGGTCTCCATTTTGATCCGAGGGACTCTGTGATTAAGTCACAATACCAATTGATATCTGTATTATACTCATCTTTGTCATAATACATTAAATCTGCGCCTTCCATCACAGGAACCAGACCGTATTTACGAAGAATTTCCACAGACAGTTTCGCAACTTCCGGCGTCATTTCTTTATTAAACAGGCGCTTTCCATCTTTTTCTATGGTTGCTCCGCAAGCACTGATCATTCCTGTAAAGGGAAGTTCTTCCAGATACCAGGATACAAAAGCTCTGCTTCTTCCTGTACAAAGCCAGGCTTCATGGCCGTTTTCTCTTAGCTTTTTCAGTGCTTCTTTAGTGCTGGCAGGAACTCCCTTTTCCATATCACAGAGAGTTCCGTCTGCGTCAAAAAATACTGCTTTTTTCTCTGTACTTCTGCTCATGTGCTGTTCTCCTCTATTTATGCAAACAGTACTGCTGCTGCCTTTGCAAGGCTCTCGGTATCCTTTGCACCTGTAGTCTCATATACAGAATGCATGGCAAGCTGGGCAAGGCCGATATCTACTGTTTTCATCGGCACCTGTGTATTGGAAATATTTCCAAGCGTTGAACCGCCTGCCATATCGGAACGGTTTACAAATATCTGATACGGCACTTCTGCTCTGTCACAGATGTCTTTAAAGATTGCGGCAGAAACACCATCTGTACAGTATTTCTGATTTGCATTATATTTGATCACAATTCCTCCATTTAATACCGGGCGGTTTACCGGATCTGTTTTGTCCGTATGATTTGGATGAAGTGCGTGAGCATTGTCCGCTGAAACCATAAAGCTGTCTGCAAGAGTCATCAGATATTCCTCCTGCGTTCTGCCAAGTCCCATATTAATCCTCATCAACGTATCCTTCAGGAAAGTAGACGCAGCCCCCTGTTTCGTAGTGCTGCCCACTTCCTCATTATCCAGCACGCAATGCACCGCAATACTTTCCTTGCGCTCTCCACGCAGAAATCCCTCCAGAGATGCAAATGCACACTGAATATCATCCAGTCTCGGCGCAGAGATAAATTCCTCATTCGCACCCCAGACCGTTCCCGGAGTCCTGTCATATAAAAAGAGATCATGACCAAGAATATCCTCTTCTGCCACATCTGCCTCTGCAGCCATAAGCTTCATAAAACTGCCTTTACCATCATAATCACTGTAAAGAGGCAGCATATCTTTCTGTACATTGTATTTATAGCCGTCATTCACCTCACGATTCATATGAATCGCAAGATTCGGAATAACCAGAAGATCCTTATCCACAGCAACAAGTTTCTCCTGAATCTCTCCGTTTTTGCGCACGATCAGACGACCTGCCACGGACAACGGTCTGTCAAACCATGGAGCAAGAAGCATGCCACCGTAGCGCTCTACGTTCAGCTTGATATATGCTTTCTCCACTTCCATCTCAGGATTCTCTTTGATCTTTAATGCCGGAGAATCACTGTGACTCGCCATAATGTGAAATTTCCATGCCGGTTTCTTTGGAATGCTGAAAGCTATGACAGCAGAGTGATTTCTGGTTACAAAATAGTTTCCGCCAGCTTTCAAATCCCAGTGTTTCTCTTCTTTTAATTCCTTAAAGCCCTCTTTCTGCAACCTTTGGCTCATTTCTTCAACTGCCTGAAACGCAGTCGGACTCTTCTGGATAAATTTCAAGAGTTTTTTTGCAGTTTTTTTATACATAGTATCAGTCCTTGATAATCAGCGCCATAAATACAAGGTCTGTATTTCCTGTGTTTGCAAGACCATGACCATGGTTATCCGGTGTGAAAGTCATATCTCCAACTTTTACCGGACGGTATTTACCATTGTCGTTATACTCACCCTGGCCCTGGATAATATAATAAGTTTCACTTTCACCATGATGTTCATGATATCCAAGTGAACATCCCGGCTCAAGAGTCACCTGTGCATAAAGGCCGCATTTGCCGTTTAACTGCTCTGCGTCAAGGATTTCTTTGATAATTACGTGACCATTTCCACCTGCCATATGTTCTTCGCGTCTGATTTTCATTGTGTTGTCCTCCTGTATAACATTTTTATTTAACTTCTTTTCTAATAACAGTTTCTATCATATCACTGTTTCGGTGAAATAGCAAAATAAAGTATTAGAACCAGCCCGGGACGGGATGTTGTTTTTGTGCGCATTTGAAGGTTCATTGTAGTTCTTAGTATTTGGGAAGACGCGTTATTCAGAAATTGCTCACGTGTCTGAGCGAAGCGAGTTTGAGCAATTTCTGAATGGTTTTAGCGGCTTTCCAAATGCTTAGAAATACAATGGTTCTGAAACTAAGCACAAAAACAACATCCCGTCCCGGGCGTCCCTTACCAAATTATTCTATTTATAAGTTTTTAATTCTCTCAATTGCCTCTAAAGTATTCTCATGTGTTCCAAACGCAGTAAGTCTGAAGAAACCTTCCCCATGAGCACCAAATCCGGAACCCGGAGTTCCTACGATATTAGCTTTTTCAAGAAGATAGTCAAAGAACTCCCAGGAAGTCATCTTATCCGGTGTTTTCAGCCAGATATACGGAGCATTTACACCACCGGATACGGAATAGCCTGCTGATGCCAGACCTTCGTAGATAGCTTTTGCGTTACTCATGTAGTAACCTACCTGTTCTTTCAGCTGCGCTTTTCCTTCCGGAGAGTATACAGCCTCTCCTGCACGCTGTACGATGTATGGAGCACCGTTGAATTTTGTGCCATGGCGTCTTGCCCAGAGACTGTGAAGATCTACGCCGTCACGAACCAGATCCTTTGGTACAACTGTAAAGCCGAGGCGGACACCTGTAAAACCTGCATTTTTGGAAAAGCTGCGCAGTTCGATGGCGCAGGTTCTTGCTCCTTCACACTCATAGATGCTGTGCGGTACATTTTCTTCGGAAATGTATGCTTCGTATGCTGCATCATAGATAATGACGGAGCCATTTTTATTTGCATAATCTACCCATTCCTGAAGCTGGGGTTTGGTGATGGCACCACCGGTTGGGTTGTTCGGGAAGCAAAGGTAGATAAGATCCGGTACTTCTTCCGGGAATTCCGGAAGGAAGCCGTTGGCTTCTGTACATGGCATATAGATTACGTTATCAAAGTTACCACGTTCTTTGTTGTATTCTCCTGTACGGCCTGCCATTACGTTTGTATCTACATATACAGGATATACAGGGTCGCACACTGCAATCTTGTTATCCAGTCCGAAGATCTCCTGGATATTTCCGGAATCGCTCTTTGCACCGTCAGAGACAAAGATTTCGTCTGCCTCAATGTCACATCCTCTGTCTTTGTAGTCATTCTTTGCAATGGCAGATCTTAAGAATTCATAACCAAGATCCGGTGCATAACCATGAAAAGTAGCTGCATCACCCATTTCATCTACAGATTTATGAAGTGCCTCAATGATTGCCGGAGCCAGAGGCTGGGTTACGTCACCGATTCCCAGTGAGATTACGTTTGCCTGTGGGTTGGCTTCTTTATATGCTTTTACTTTTTTTGCAATTGTGGAAAACAGATAGCTTCCCGGTAATTTCAGATAGTTGTGGTTTACTGTTACCATTTTGATTTCCTCCCTGGCATGTTTCGCAGTTTTTATATACCTGTCTACAGCAGGCTGCTGCTTTGCCTTTCCATTTCTGTTTGTGTCTTTTCTTCAAATATGTTTTATTCGAGTTTTATTATACTTAATTATTTAGCAATGTAAAGCCCCAAAGTATTTTCTGAGCATAATTTTTAATATTAACATTACTGTTCACTGCTAATATCCCGCGAGGTGTTTTTTGTGAGCGAAGGTCACAGAAAACCCGAGACATACTGCGCGAATTTATGCGATTAGCATAAATTAAGTTTGCGAAGCAAACGATACTCCTTGTGCTTTGTACAAGGAGGTTCATATTTTTTGCATCGCGAAGCGTGTTGCTGTGAACAGAGTGAACAGTAACATTTTTTACCCCGGGCATAATGTCCGGGGTGATTTATTTTATTTACGCTTCTCTACTTCTTTCATAAGTGTCTCGCGCGCACTTGCAGGATTTGCCTTGCCTTTCATCTCTTTCATGATCTGGCCTACAAAGAAGCCCATGACTTTATCTTTACCTCCCAGAAGTTCTGAAAGTGGTCCTGGGTTAGCATCCAGAATCCTGTTGATGGTTTCTTCCAGAAGTCCTGTGTCTTCTACAATCTTCAGACCATGTTCCTCAATGTAGGCTACAGGATCAATGTCTTCCGCAAAGACTTTCTCAAAAACTTTCTTGGCATTCTGTGGGCTGACTTCGGATTTTTCTACCATTACCAGAAGATCTGCAAGATGTTTCGGTGAGAAAGATACCTGTTCCGGATCCATAGCTTTATCTTTCGTCAGGCGGAGTACCTCACCCATAAACCAGTTTGCTGTTTTCTTGGCATTTCCGTAAATAGCTGCTGTTTCTTCGAAAAGTCCTGCCAGATGACGGGATTCTGTAAGGATTCCTGCGTCATAAGCCGGAAGTCCGTATTCTTCCTGATAGCGGGCCTGTTTTGCTTCGCGAAGCTCCGGCTGCTCTGCCTTGATTTTTTCGATCCATGCATCAGAAATATGAATCGGCGGAAGATCAGGATCAGGAAAATATCTGTAATCCTTGGCATCCTCTTTGGAACGCATCGCATAAGAATATTCTTTATTATCATCCCAACGGCGGGTTTCCTGTGTGACTGCCTTACCTTCTTCAATCAGCTCAATCTGGCGCTCTCTTTCACCTTCGATAGCTCTGGCAATCGCTTTGAAAGAGTTCAGATTCTTCATCTCTGTTCTGGTTCCGAATTCTTCTGCACCTACTTCACGGACAGAAAGGTTAACGTCTGCACGCATGGAACCTTCCTGAAGTTTGCAGTCGGATACGCCCAGATACTGCATCATACAGCGGAGTTTCTCCAGATAGGCGATAACTTCTTCAGAGCTTCTCATATCAGGTTCAGATACGATCTCAATTAACGGTACACCACTTCGGTTGTAGTCTACCAAAGAGCAATCCTCCCATTCATCATGAATCAACTTACCGGCATCTTCCTCCATATGCATTTCATGGATACGGATTTTCTTTTTTCCTGCTGATGTCTCAATCTCTACCCAGCCATCATGGCAGATTGGCAGGTACAGCTGAGAGATCTGATAGTTCTGCGGGTTATCCGGGTAGAAATAGTTTTTACGGTCAAATTTGCAGTACTGATTAATCTGGCAATTAGCTGCAAGCCCTGCTTTCAGGGCAAATTCTACTACTTTCTTATTCAGTACAGGAAGGGAACCCGGCATACCTGTGCAGACCGGGCATGTATGTGTATTCGGTGCTCCTCCGAACTCTGTGGAGCATCCGCAGAAAATTTTCGTTTTTGTGGCGAGTTCTACATGGACCTCAAGTCCAATGACTGTTTCGTACTGTTTCATTATCTGATGCCTCCTTCTCCTGGTACGGCAAAGGAGCCGCGGCTGGTTTCATAAGCGTGTGCTGCACGCAGAATTTTCTTCTCCATGAAGCAGTCTCCGATCATCTGGATACCGATTGGAAGACCTTTACTGTCTTTTCCACATGGGACTGTGACTCCCGGAAGGCCGCAGAGGTTAACTGCTACTGTGTAAATATCTCCAAGGTACATGGCAAGAGGGTCTTTTAAGCTCTCTCCGATTTTCGGTGCCGTAAATGGAGATGCAGGTGCAAGAAGTACATCATATTTACTGAATGCCTCGTTAAATTCTTTTTTGATCAGTGCTTTAGTACGGAGCGCTTTCAGATAATATGCATCATAATAACCGGAGCTTAACACGAAAGAACCAAGCATGATACGACGTTTTACTTCCTCTCCGAAAGCTTCTGTTCTTGTCTTTTTGTACATATCGTGGAGACCGTCATATTCTGCGGCACGATAACCATACTTTACGCCATCGAAACGTTCCAGGTTGGAACTTGCCTCTGCACTGGCGATAATATAATAGGCAGGAATCATGTATTCCATAGTCTTGATGGAAAAGAATTCTACTTCTGCGCCCATCTCTTTAAGAGTATCAAGTACGCCCATAAAGGATGCTTTTACTTCCGGATCAAGTCCTTCTGCAAGATATTCTTCCGGAACACCAAATTTCATACCTTTGACATCTCCTGTCAGTTCTTTGGAGAACTGCAGGTCTTCTCTTTTCATGGATGTGCTGTCTTTTTCATCATGTCCTGCAATAATTTCCAGAAGGGCTGCGCAGTCAGCTACATCTTTGCCAACCGGACCGATCTGATCCAGAGAGGATGCGTAAGCTACCAAACCGTAACGGGATACCGTTCCATATGTTGGCTTAATTCCGGTCACGCCACAGTAAGAACTTGGCTGCCGGATAGAACCACCAGTATCAGAGCCGAGTGCCAGGTAAGTTTCTCCTGCTGCCACTGCTGCACAGGATCCACCGGAAGATCCGCCCGGTACGTGTTCTAAATTCCATGGGTTTCTGGTAATGCCATAAGCAGAAGTTTCTGTGGTACTTCCCATGGCAAATTCATCCATATTTGTTTTTCCGATAATGACCAGTCCGGCTCTTTCCAGACGGTCAATAACTTCTGCATTATACTGCGGCACAAAATTCTCGAGAATCTTTGATGCACAGGTAGTTTTCTTTCCATTAATACAGATATTATCTTTAATCGCAATCGGTACACCTGCAAGAGGACTGGTATAAGTACCGTCCTCAATGCCTTTTTGTACTTCTTCTGCACGTTTATATGCTTCTTCTCTATATGTGTCAAGATAAGCGTGTACTTCTGAATCCTGTTTCTCAATCTGTTCAAAAACAGTTTTTACTCCATCCAGGACGCTAACCTGACGCTGTTTTATTTTTTCCCCAAGCTGCAGGGCTGTTAATTTCTCCAACTCCATTGTCCTGTCTCCTATCCTATGGTTTTCGGAACCTGATACTGTCCTTCTTTTGCTTTTGGTGCATTTGCCAGCATTGCTTCTTTGTTGTCTCCGTTTGTAACAACATCCTCACGAAATACGTTTTCATCCTGGAAAATATGGGACATAGGCTCTACTTCCGATGTATCCAGTTCATCCAGTTTCTCTACATAATCAAGCATTTTCTGCATTTGGGCTTTTGCTTTTTCCTTTTCTTCTTCTGAGAGGGAAAGCTTGGCCAGGATGCAGACATTTTCCATTGTTTCATCATCTATGATCTTTGCCATGATTTTCTCCTTATATATGCTGTCTATAGCATTCTATATTGCTTTTATTTCTTTCTTCCCGGAATCAACCTGCCGCTTCCGGTCAATATATAGACAGCTTTCCAAATTTCTGACTTATTTACGGCTCCAGACGGTTCATATCTCGCGGGAAGAGGCAGGTTTCACGAACATTCTCTTCGCCGATAAGCTGCATGGTCAGACGTTCCAGACCGATTCCCAGTCCACCGTGAGGCGGCATACCATGTTTGAAGGTATCCAGATACTGTTCCATACCTTCCTGGGTCATACCTCTGTCTTCAATCTTCTGTAGCAGCATGTTGTAATCATGGATGCGCTGTCCGCCTGTTGTGATCTCAAGGCCTTTGAATAACAGGTCAAAGCTTAAGGTAAATCTTGCGTCTTCCGGATCATCCATTGCATAAAATGGACGTTTCTTTGACGGATAATGTGTGACAAATACGAAATCTGAGCCATATTCTTCTTTGAAATACTGTCCGATCAATGCTTCTTCTTCCGGTTCCAGGTCAAATGGGTTTCTGATCTTACGGTTGTATTTCTGTGACACCAGTTCTTTGGCTACATCGAAACGGACTGCCGGAATTTTGGACACGTCCGGGATTTCAAGTTTCAGGGTCTGTACTTCTTTTGCATATTCTGTTTTCAGAAGGTTCATGGCATACTGCAGGAATCCTGTTTCCATTGCCATAATTTCTTCGAAGCTGTCAATATATCCCATCTCGAAGTCCAGACTGGTATATTCGTTTAAGTGACGTTTGGTGTTATGTTTCTCAGCACGGAATACAGGACCTGTCTCAAATACTCTGTCAAATACGCCAACCATCATCTGTTTATAAAACTGTGGGCTCTGCGCAAGTACTGCAGGTTTGTGGAAGTAGCTGAATTTGAAAAGGTTTGCTCCACCCTCTGCGCCTCTGGCTCCGATCTTCGGAGTATGGATTTCTGTGAATCCCTGCCCGTAGAGATAATCACGGAATGCTTTTGTCAGCGCTTCCTGGATTTTAAATTTGGAACGCTCCTGAATGTTTCTCAGGGAAATCGGTCTGTAGTTTAATTTTGCTTCCAGAGAAGTGTTCAGCTTCCATTTGTCGATTGCCATTGGAAGCGGCTCTGCAGGTGTTGATAAGATATCAATATGACGGATACGAAGTTCTCTTCCGTGGGGTGCTCTCTCTTCTTCATGCAGGATTCCCTTCACCCTGATCGTCATTGCTTCCTTCAATTCATGAATGGAAACATTTGCCATTTCATTTTCATAGACTGTCTGGAATAAACCTTCCCTTCTTCTAAGAATGATAAATGCCACATCACCCATATTACGGATGCTGTGAACAGCGCCTTCGATTATGGCTTCCTGGTTCAGGAGATTATTACCTACGAGTTCCTCCCAGGTATTGATTCCTTTTTTCCATGTTCCATCCATAAATTCCATTTCCTCATCCTCCATTTCTTCATTTCTGAAAACCTTTGTGATATCTCTATGAGTTTCATGTTCAAAAGTCTTTTCGTGCAGGCACGAACGACTTTATGACCTTGAACCCCGGAATATCAAAAAGGCGTAATCAGAAAATCCGGAGACACTTATCCCCTGGACTCTCTGATTACGCCTTTGTAATCATTCTTCCCGTTATTATCTATTTTATGTTTGTTTGTATTCTTTCTATATATAATATGATGTCAGGGCCAAAATGTATTTTGCCTCTAACTTGATATGAACAAAAATATATTTTGTATATTACCACATATTCTGTCAAAATAATATCGTCATTTTTTACAAAATTTTCCTTATTATTTTCGGATATTTTATTTAGAACGTGTTTGAAAAATCAGATTTCATCATACATCAGCATAAGCAACATCTGTGCGGTTTCTACCATGTTGGTTCCTGAATCCATGCTGCATTTCTGGATGTGTCGATATGCTTCCTCTTCTGTCATCTGGTTTTTTTCCATCAGAAGGCGTTTGGCATTCGAGATATAATTCTGTTCTTTTTCTGATCTGGGCTTTGGTTTCTTCTTTTCTTTTTTTATCCGGCGTTCCAGGTGATAGAGCATGTCATTGACCGTATCTATCAGTACGCTTGCTTTCATCGGCATCTGGACAGTGCTGACAGAATTCGGTGCTTCATCTATAATACGCTGAGAAGCCAGAAGCAGCATTTCAAAATACTGTGGCAGGTCATCGAGAGCGTCTTTATAATAGGCATCTGTCAACTTATACCCACATATCAGGACACCACTGTCAAGCTCTGAGATACTGGCCAGCGCATTAGAGACAGAGCTGCAGACAGAGGCTACTGTGAGCCCATGTCTGTTAAGTATTGTGCGGATTTTCTTTGCGTCTTCGATTTTCGGTAACGCAATCACAATGCTGCTGCTCATAACTCTGCCTCTCCTCTTTCTGTTACAGCCTGAGTCCCCACCCACTGCTTATTGCTTTTCGCAACCTCCGCAGGGGACTTGCTTGATTTTGATCAAGCGGATATTCGCAATCTCCACAGGGGACTTACTTGATTCGGTTAAATTCTGTATAAGTATTCCTCGATTTCCCAAGCTGAAATTTCTCTTGTATAACGCAGCCATTCTTTTTTCTTGGCTGCTGCGTATTCTTTACAAAATTCTGTTCCAAGTACTTCTTTGATCCAGTCACTCTGTTCAAAGTAATCAATTGCTTCGTTTAAATTTCCCGGAAGATTCTCAATCTTCATTGTTTTCTGGTCTGTTTCAGATAGCTCTCTGCTGGAGGACTTGGTCGGATAAATCTTCTTATGGATTCCATCCAGTCCTGCTGCCAGACATACTGCAAATACCAGATACGGATTTGCTGCTGCATCCGGACTTCTCAGCTCGATCCTTGTTTCCATACCTCTGGATCCCGGAATTCTTACCAGGGAATTCTGGTTATTCTTTGTCCATGTCAGTTCTGTCGGTGCTTCATATCCGGGAACCAGACGTTTATAGGAATTTACAATAGGATTGGTGATCAGTGCCATCTCTTTGCTGTGAGCCAGAAGACCACCTACAAAGTAATAAGCTTCTTCACTTAATTCCTGGGGATTTCCCGGATTGACGAATACATTTCTTCCATCTTTAAATAAGAAGAAATGAATGTGCATTCCAGAGCCGTTTACTTCTGCCCGCGGTTTCGGCATAAAAGTCGCATGAAGGCCATGACGCTTGGCAATAGTACGGACTGTCATTTTGAATGACATAACCCTATCTGCAATAGTACGCACTTCACCGTATTTAAAATCTACTTCATGCTGGGCAGGTGCAGTTTCATGGTGGGAGGATTCCACCTCAATTCCCATGTCTTCCAGATTTAATACAATATCACGTCTTGCGTTTTCACCTAGATCCACAGGACTGACATCCAGATATCCTGCCTTCTCATGTGTTACAGTGGTCGGAACTCCGTTATCATCTGTATGAAAAAGGAAAAATTCACATTCCGGATCTACCAGACAGGTATATCCCTCCTTCTTTGCCTCCCGGGCAGTTTTCTTCAGGATATATCTCGGACTTCTCTCATGAGGGGTTCCGTCCGGACAATAGATGTCGCATAACAGTCTGGCAACTTTTCCCTGCTGTGGTCTCCACGGAAGGATTGCAAAAGTGTCAAGATCCGGTCTTAAATACATATCCGGTTCAGACTCTCCTGCGATTCCTGCTATAAAGGAACCATCTACGATACATCGGTTATCCAGTGCACGGGGAAGTTCCCGGGCAGTTATGGCGATGTTTTTCAGCGTTCCGAACATATCTGTGAACTGGAGACGGATAAATTCCACGTCTTCCTCCTCAGCCATCTGTAATATTTCTTCTCTGGTATAATTCCCCATTTTCACTCACTCCTTGTCAGCATAATTTCTGCTGTTTTTGCATTCTTAATAATTCTTCGATACAGTTTTGTCCTGTCTGGAAATTTTATAGATTCTTTTGATATAATGATATAAAAAATGGCGCACTTTCTACAGTTACTTTTCTATAGAAAGAACGCCTTTGTTCATGTAGGCAATTATAACAATGTACCTGTTCTTTGTCAACTGCTTATTTTTTCATCGGCTCTTTCCATGTTACTGTGCATTCCGCTCTCAATAACATGCTTTGCTGCTTACATATAATTGCTATTTTGAGAATACCGCATCATTCCTCGAAAGAAGATATACGCAATACTGATTCCCTCGGTTCATGGATTTCTACCCCTTCTTCTAATGCAGCTTCAAGCCATGCTTTTTTTTCATCCAGGGCATTTGAAATTGCACTTTCTACTATTTCCCTTACCATTTCTACATATACTTTCTTTATCGGCTCATGTTTTGGTATTGTAATAGGCATACATCCAGACTTTTTAAATGTATAATGACTGCTTCCACTTCTCGGAACATTCATAAATAAATTTTTTCGTTTGTCATAAGCTCCTCCCACTGCCTTTAGGGATGCCACTGAAAAAGTGGTAAGTTTAGTATCACAGGGCGTCAAATATGTGCAAAAATGTTCCTTGATAATAAAATATTGCTAAAATAGTGTTTTGAGGGATGCAAAATCTACCCTTTTGAGAGATGAATTTTCCTATTCTTCCTCATTTGGGCAGACTTCTCCCTTTAGTTTTAAAATTCGTTTTAAATTGACTGCAAATATTGATACTGCTCCTTGAAGTTGCATGTTTGATAGTCCAGCAGCATCACAACGACTATATCCGTGTATATTTTTTAATTCACTATTTTTTGCCTCTATCATATAGCGGGTTTTGAAACGTTCCTTGAAATATTGTGTTTTTTGAAACGCTTCTTGATTTTTATGATAATCCGATTTAATAGTGATACTATACGTTTTGGTTTTTGCATTTTCTTTATAGCAGCCATTACGATAAGGACAGACATGGCATTTATTAATATCGAAAAAATATTTGATACGTGTATTCTTTTTCTGATTACTACGTTTGTCAATTCGATATTTTATAGCCAAATGCCCCGCTGGGCACTGCATGGTATCCGCATCTTTATTAAAGATAAAGCCGTCCTCTGAACGAGTCCCTTTTATGATGCTCGGGTTAAGCTTTGAAATTAATTTATAGTCATTGCTTTGTGCATCTTTTAAATTTTCCAGTGTGGAATATGCGGTATCTGCTATTACTTCATTAACGGTTGCACCTGCTGCTTTACTTTTTTGAACCAGTACTGGAAGTTCCTGACCATCAAATGCTTCGCCGGATGTGATTGTTGCTGCTGTGATAATCCGTTCATCTGTCATGGCCAAATGAGTTTTGTATCCGTAAAAAGAAGAATTGACCGTTTTATGGCCAATCCGGGCATCCGGGTCAATGGATTGATCATAACAATAATTCCAGGTATATCTATAAAACGGGGCGAATTTAGCGCAGAACTCATTCTAAAGGAGAGAGACGGGAAAGGTTCCATGACTTTTTTCCCTCTGTTCCCAGGAGTTACATTGGCTTATATTTTTGTGAACTCTCCTGCCTGGACAGCCCCAGACTTTCACGATAATGGCTCCATGGAAACAGGACCATTGCTCTTAAATTACTGTGTAACAGGACGATGCGAACTCATCCTGAATAACGGGAACTTTGTGTATGTGAAAGATGGGGAGATATCCTTAACCGAACGATTCGCCAGACAGCAATACGTTTATCCCCGCCGAATCTATGAAGGAATTGAGTTTTTTGTGGATATGGATACCGTAAATGCTCAAAGCTCCTGGGTAGAAGCTGAATTTGATATTGATTTCCACAGACTCAGAGATCTTTACTGCCCGGATGGGGGTACTTATATTGCGTCGGTTACGACTGAGATGAGAAGAAGATCTTAAAAAAGCTGTGGTCATTACTGGATATTTCTGTTCCGCTGGCAATCCCACAAATGAAAATCTATACCCTTGCCCTGTTTTCACTGCTTCAAAATCTGAAAGAAATACCACCTTCCCAAGCCTGCACATTCTTCACAGAAACACAGGTAGACATTGCAAAACGTGTGGAAAAAATCGTCACTTCTGATCTGCGCCAACACCATCCTGCGTGGGAACTGGCTGCACAGTTTTCCGTCAGTGAAACCAGCCTGAAGAACTACTTTCGCGGAGTTTATGGTCAAAATATATCAATTTATTTACGTGAAGTTCGTATGCAACGAGCTGCTGAATTACTCACTACTACAAACTTATCTGTATCGGAAATTGCAGAACAAGTTGGTTATTTGAATCAAAGCAAGTTTTCTTCGGCATTTAAGAAGCAGTTCAACGCTTCGCCATTAGAATTTAAGCGCCGCAAAAATTTAGAGAGAAATACTTCCAACTGACGGGTTCTAACATTTTTCACAATAAATATTTTTATTAGAAACTCATGACAAATGAAGTCAGAGTCATTTCTTATATTATAGGAAGTGACTCTGATTATTATAATTTACACCACTTTACAACTTTTTCTGTTCCGACAGCAGATACCTTATTTTTGCTGATATTATCCATACTGGCCTTAGAATCCGCACATTCCATCCGGTTTCTATATCAGCATTTTTTATCCAGAATAACGGAGAAATCACTGAATGTATTTTATTATGCATGTTCCTATGCAAAGGTTGATCATTCCAGATTTATGAATACTACTGTCAGGATTGTTTTGAAGCTGATACCGGATTCATTGCAGACACAGCCTGTATTTCTGTGCGTGGATGATACGATGGTATCTAAATTTGGCACAAAATTTGAAAATGTTTCAAAACTGTTTGACCATGCCGCACACAACGGTTCCAACTATCTGAATGGACACTGCTTTGTGAGTGTCATGCTCTGCGTACCTGTCTGGAATGTGGATAAAGTATATTATCTTTCACTTACTTTTTGTTTTGAATACTCTTCCAATAACTGACTTGCATTGTAATTTTTCTTTTAAAGAATATCTGAGCGGAAATCCTTTTTTAACTAAACGTAATTCATTTTGCACATTATAGCTGACAACATTCTGTCCTAATATCAATATAGAAAACAATAATACATGCCTTCTTTCATCAGCATAATCATTGTATCAGGATAAAGTTCACAAAGTATCCGCAATACGTTCCCTTAAGTTCATGTCATTATTGAAATCGTACATATTTCAATATAAAAAGTTCAGTATTCAAATTCTGATTATTTATAGTAAATATGGTCTATCAAAATGACTATTTTCTGTTTCATTATTTAACTTAACCAAACAATTCCTATGCATAAAGGCGGAATTCACTTTACATTTTCCCTATATATTTTTCTGCCATATGTACTGCCATAGCACCATCTGCAACAGCTGTTACTATCTGACGAAGTAACTTTGTTCTGACATCTCCTACAGCATAAACACCTGGAATACTCGTTTCAGTATTTTCACCTGCCACAATATATCCTTTATTATCCAGTTCTATCTGATTATCTAAAAAATCTATTGTCGGTTTTCTTCCTGATACTCACAAACAAGCCGTCACATTCTATAATGTTTTCTTCTCCTGTAACTGTATCTTTCAACCGCACACCAGTCAATCGTTCTCCATAAAGCAGTTCTTTTACTGTACTATTCCATCGAAACTCTATATTTTCAGTTTTCATCAGCTGGTCATTGTAAATTTTTGTTGCACGTAATGTATCTCTTCGATGAACAATGATAACTTTCTTAGCAATTCGACTTAAAAGAGTAGCATCTGATACAGCAGAATTTCCACCACCAACAACAACCACAATCTTATCTTTATAAAACATACCATCACAGGCGGCACAATAAGCAACTCCATGACCTATCAATTCTTTTTCTTTATCAAGACCAAGTTCTCTTGGATTTGCTCCTGTAGCTATCACTACTGTTTTCCCAATATAAATTCCCGAACTAGTTTCTACTCTCTTAAGCTTTCCTGCTAAATCCATATTAAAAACTTCTGCATATTCACTTTTAGCGCCATATTTTTCCGCCTGTTTTTGCATTTTCTCTGCCAATGAAAATCCGTCAATTCCATTTTCAAAACCAGGATAGTTATCAATCTGCCATGTCAGTGACATCTGGCCACCTGCAGATAATTTTTCTAAAACAATTGTTTCAAGTCCTGCTCTGGCTGCGTATAATGCTGATGTATACCCACCAGGTCCTCCTCCCACGATAATCATATCGTAAACATGATTTTCATTCATACAACAGTCCTCCTATTTTATTTTTCCAAAGCTTCATTAATAAAGTTTTCTATCATTTTTTTTGATTCGGGTGCAACAATAGAATCTATTGCCTTTCCATCTCGATATAAAACCAGCGTAGGAATTATCTCAATCTTTTCAGCTTCTGCAATCTGTGGTTCTTCATCAATATTTACTTTTCCTGCAATAAGAATATCGCTGTATTCTTCACTTATTTTTTCATAAGCTGCTCCAATTCTACGGCAATAACCACACCAAGGTGCCCAGAAATCAACCAAAACCAGTTTTTCCTTATGAATTAATTGTCCAAACTTTTCTTTATTTATATTTATTGATGTCATATTTTTTAACCCCTTCTCCTGTTTGAACTTAATATACCCCATAAAAGATCTTGCTTCCGTGATGATATCACAGAAAAAACAATTTACTTTATTACGCTTCTTTTTATTTCTATTTACGGCATATGCCAGTTATATAATTGACACATCTCAATAAATTAAGTATACTCCCATCTTTGACAGTTACAAAAAGCTGGGAGTATTATACGTTCAATTCATTACTTTCGACAAGTAAGAAATAATCAATATGAAAATAACAAAAAAGGATGCGCTACGGTAACTTCTCCATTACCTTGGCACATCCTTTCGTATTATTATTTTTCACTATTCTTCTTAATGACAGCTATGGCTTCCACATCCGTGCTCACCACAGGTATGTCCTTCCCCGTGGCTGTGCTCATGGTGAGAGCACTTCACATCCGGATTGTAATCCAGTGTTTCATTAATAAAGGCTTCTACTGCTTCATCCGCATCTCCGGAAACTCCTCCGAAAAGCTTAATACCGGCTGCCGCTAATGCTGTCTGTGCACCGCCTCCGATTCCGCCACAGATCAGAACATCTGCATTCAATGCATTAAGAACTCCCGCTAATGCACCATGTCCGCTTCCATTCGTATCTACTATTTCTGAATGTACTACTTTTCCTTCCTCTACATCGTAAATCTTAAATGTCTCTGTGTGTCCAAAGTGCTGGAAAATCTGTCCATTTTCATATGTTACTGCTATTCTCATGATACCTTCTCCTTTTTCTTCTGCATATTTTTGGTAAATTTCCTGTTTATAACATCCTCCAAAGCTGCAGTTGCTGCTCTGACCGTCACAGATTATGAAATCCCCACCCTCAATTCTAAGCGGATGTCCATCAATAAGTGCATCTGCTATTTTCTTCCTGGCAATCTCGTAAATCCGTTGAACTGTTGTTCTTGCGACTTGCATAGATGCTGCACACTGCTCCTGACTATAACCTTTCTTGTCCAAAAGACGAATTGTCTCATACTCATCTACCGTCAGAACAATGGGTGTTTTTTTCTCAGTATTATCTGCCGGAAGGAATTCTAAAATATTGGGGAAATGACAGACTTTTCTGCATTTTACTGGTCTCGGCATAAACTGCTCCTTTCTCGCTTTTCTTATATAATAGCCTTATAAAAGGCATATGTCAATAACGTTTTTGACATATGCCTTTTATGTATAACCTAATAGTATTACTTATTTTCCATTATTTTTTAATTTACAGATGCCCTGCGTCATTGTTCCCATTGGACAAAATGCACACCAGGTTCTTGGCTTATATAACACCATTACGATCAACCCTAACAGCAGAGATGTAAGCATCAAACTATAAAATCCAAAACTAAACTGTGCCACCCAATCAGCTACTGTTCCTGCAGTGTATGTCCATCCCCATGGAACACGGAAGGTCCAAAATAGTTTGATGGCTTCACGCAAGGAGGATGCTCCGGCACCAACTAAATATGTCTGAAATACCATATTCCCAAACATTGTAAGGAAAAATATCAAAAAGCCATATCGGAACCATTTTGAACTCATCCATCGCGGGGTTGGTTTATTTCTTGAGCATTTTAAATCTCCTCCAAGCTTACTAAAAAGCTGGCCACGTCCACACAAATGATTACAGAAAAATTTATTTCCACCGAATATTGCTATTCCTAACGGCACCAAGAAATCAATCATCCCAAACCAAGCGAACAAAATATTAAAAAAACCGAGAGCAAAATAAATGATCGCCCATATCTATAAATAATCATACCAATGCTTCTTTTTCTTCACACTGTTACCCTCTCTTTCATTTCAATTCGGTCCAAAAATGTAAAACTGACATCTCCCTGCATTATTTATCCCTCTCTCATATTTGCAACCGTCATATATTATAATCAGTATATTTTTATTTATGGCATATGTCAATTATATAATTGACGCATCTAAAAAAAACAAGTATACTATGTTCGTAAAGGAGATAACGGTTATGAACTTCGAAAATTATTTTCCACTATGGAATGACTTAAATACAGCACAGAAAAAACTAATTTCAGACAATTTAATCACACAGTATGTAAAAAAAGGAACAATCATTCACAATGGAAACCTGGATTGTACTGGATTATTACTGGTTAAATCCGGGCAGCTTCGAACCTACATGCTTTCAGATGAAGGACGAGAGATTACACTTTACCGTCTGTTCGATATGGATATGTGTCTTTTATCCGCCTCATGTATCATACGCTCCATTCAATTTGAAGTAACCATTGAAGCAGAAAAAGATACTGATCTTTGGATCATTCCTGCTGAAATCTATAAGGGCATCATGAAGGAATCTGCTCCTGTCGCAAACTATACCAATGAGTTAATGGCTACCCGTTTTTCTGATGTCATGTGGCTGATTGAACAAATCATGTGGAAGAGTTTGGATAAGCGTGTTGCTTCATTTCTTTTAGAAGAAACCTCTATCGAAGGAACAAACGAGCTGAAAATCACTCATGAGACGATTGCTAATCATCTTGGTTCCCACAGGGAAGTTATCACTCGAATGCTTCGATACTTTCAAGGCGAGGGTCTCGTCAAACTCTCCCGCGGCAAAATCACAATCCTTGATTCAAAAAGACTGGAAACACTCCAAAGGTCATAAAATTGTTTTTCTGTAACATATAAAGAAGAATCCGCCATTTATCAGAATTATGAAAGTCATTCTAATAAATGGGGGATCTTTTTATATTACGAGAAAATTATAAAAATATTATGATTATTTTTTATAATCCATACCGCATGCATATGCCCTTTCGATCAGCGCACGGTCATTAACCACTGCATCATAGAAGCGGAATCCACCGGAAAAGTTATATGTTTCATATCCATTTCCTTCCAGAATACGGCTGGCAATGTAACTGCGCAGACCACTTTGGCATATCAGATACACAGGCTTTCCTTTCTCAATTTCGTTAATTCGTTCCCTCAGTTCATCTACAGGAATATTGTTGAATCCATCCATATGACCCCTGTTAAATTCACCTACCGTTCTCACATCCAGCAACACCACATTTTGATCTTTAGAAATCTTATCCATATCTTCCAAATGCCATTGTTTTAAGGTACCTTTCGCTATATTGTCTATCATGAATCCAGCCATATTTACAGGATCCTTGGCAGAGGAATAAGGCGGTGCATATGCGAGATCTAAATCTTTCAGCTGGGTTGCCTTCAGCCCTGCATGAATTGCTGTTGCCAGCACATCAATACGTTTATCAACGCCTTCATATCCAATAATCTGAGCACCAAGCAAACGATAGGTTTCTTTTTCAAAAACCACCTTCATGGTCATCACTTTTCCACCAGGATAGTAACCGGCATGACTCATAGGAGAAAGAATTACTGTATCTACCTCTAATCCTGACTTTTTGGCATTGGTTTCATTGATACCTGTAGTGGCTGCTGTCATATCAAATACTTTGATAACGGAGCTTCCCTGACTGCCCAGATAACGACTATCACCACCACAAATGTTATCCGCGATGATCCTGCCCTGTTTATTAGCAGGTCCCGCTAAAGAAATCAGCGCATCATCACCCGTAACATAATGTTTTACCTGAACTGCATCACCTGCTGCATAAATATCCGGTACAGAAGTTTCCATTCTGTCATTCACTACAATACTTCCCTTGATGCCAAGTTCCAGACCAGCTTCTTTTGCTAATGCTGTGTCTGGTGTGACTCCGATTGCTAGCACCACCATATCAGCCTGAAGGGATGGATTATCTTTTAATAAGATCTCCACTCCATTGTCTTTTCCTTTAAATCCTTCTACTGTATAGCCTAGTACCAGTTTTATTCCATGCTTTCTCATTTCATTATGGATCATGGATGCCATATCCGGGTCAAATGGATTCATCAGCTGCTTAGGCCGCTGGACAATCGTAACATCCATGCCAAGCTCCCTCAAATTTTCTGCCAGTTCCAGACCAATAAAACCGCCACCTGCCAATACAGCCGATTTTGGATGATTCTTATTTATATATTCCTTTATCTGAAAAGTGTCTTCTACAGTACGAAGTGTAAAAAGTTTATCAATACCTACTCCGGGAAGTCTCGGCTGTGTTGGCTTTGCACCTGGAGAGAGGATCAGCTTATCATATTTTTCTTCAAATATCTCACCATTCTCTAAATTTTTCACTGAAACCGTTTTACGTTCCGGATGTATGGAGATAACTTCATGATGAATTTTCATGTTAATACGGAAGCGTTTAAAAAAACTCTCTGGTGTCTGTAGTGTAAGTTCTTCCGGGTCTGTGATCACGTCTCCAATATAATATGGAAGCCCACAATTTGCATAGGATATGTATCCGGATCTTTCAAACACAGTAATTTCAGTATGCTCATTCAGTCTGCGTATTCTTGCTGCGGCTGTAGCTCCTCCGGCTACACCTCCTACAATTATTACCTTCATCTTATT
Organism: Blautia sp. CGZ-1-C1; assembly: GCF_056504575.1. NCBI lineage: Bacteria > Bacillati > Bacillota > Clostridia > Lachnospirales > Lachnospiraceae > Blautia > Blautia sp. CGZ-1-C1. Next base: position 1,634 of record NZ_JBWLUT010000091.1, on the reverse strand, counting down.
TTTCCACCTTTCCTGAGTAAGCTGCAATGCCACCGATATTATTTACTTTAGAATATCCCATTCGTTGCAGTATCCCAGTTGCCTGGCGGCTTCGTGAACCGGAATAACAGTATACAAACAGTGGGATATCCTTATTCTTCGCTACAGAAGCAATATTGTCAAGTTGCTGCAACGGCACATTTTTACTTTCTGGTATATGTCCTTCCTGATATTCCTGCGGTGTACGTACATCCAGCAGAACTGCATCATCAGTCCTTTTATATTCTTCTATGCCTTGATTAATATTCGACTGTTTAAAGAGATCAAAAAATCCCATTAGCACACCTCCCTAAAGCATTTCTAAAATCGCATTCTTAGGTCTCGCCCCTGAAACCTGCTGTACAATCTTCCCATTCTTCATAACCACTAAAGTCGGAATGCTCATAATACTGAACTTATTTGTCAGTTCAGGCTCTTCATCTACATTAATCTTTCCAACTTTAATATCTCTACGCTCACTTGCAATCTCCTCTACAATAGGTACTACCATGCGGCAAGGTGCACACCAAGATGCCCAAAAATCTAAAAGAACGGGTTTATCGGAATTCAGTACTTCGTTCTGAAAATTATTTTTATTGATATTAATAGCAGACATTTTACAGTCCTCCTTATCTTTTTCTTTTTGTAGATTTATTATAGTCTTAATTTCATTTATTTTCCGTGATTACATCACCATACCTCATTAACTTAACTTCTTGCCATACCATCTACACTTAATATAACACCTGTAATGTAACTCGCCTCATCTGAAGCAAGAAACACAAACGCATTGGCAATATCTTCTGGCTGTCCAAGACGACGCAATGGAATTCTTTCAATCATAGGTTCGATAACTTCCTTTGGCACGGCCTTCATCATATCAGTTTCTGTAATCCCAGGTGCAACAGCATTAACACGAATACCTTTAGGTCCTAGTTCTCTTGCTAATGATACAGTCAATCCGTTTACTGCAAACTTCGATGCCGGATAAGCAAACCCACTTGGCTGTCCCGAAATACTCACCATGGAAGAAGTTGAGAGAATGACCCCCTTGCCTCTTGCCACCATACATTCTGCTGCTACACGAGTAGTATTAAATACTCCTTTTACATTTAGATCCATGACTTTATCAAAAGTCTCCTCTGTATAATCCATAAATGAGGTGTTTTCTGAAATCCCTGCATTATTTACCAGTATGTCGACACATCCATATTTTTCAGTTGCCTCTTTAAAAGCCTTTCTGACAGACTCCATGCTTGCCAGATTTGGACTAATTCCAGCAACTATTGCATTGGGATATTTTTCTTTTAATTTATCTACAGCAACATCTGCCGATTCCTGTGAACTTGCTGCCAACACAACTGAAGCACCTTCCTTCAAGAATTTATCAGCTGTAGCAAATCCTATACCACGGCTTCCACCCGTAATGATTGCAACTTTATCTTTTAATCTCATTTAGACTACCTCCTTACTTTGTTTGTAGTTACATTATAAGCAAAAGGTAAATCATTTTCTGTGATATCATCACAAACTATCGCAATAAAAAACCCTGTTGCTCACACGCACCAGGGTTTTTGTTTATCTATCCGTATTTAAATAATCAGAATTTTAGTGAA